>CANNDP010000070.1 GCA_947503395.1 Actinomycetota bacterium | reverse complement strand
TCTCATCCCATGGAACTCTTACTCCCCAATCAAAAGTTGAGCGAGATACCGATAGATCTGAAACTCCACCTTCAAGAAATGAAATTACTTCATTTCGAGCACTCTCTGGCTGGCAACTTTCAGGGTTTTTCTTGTAGTGCTCAAGAAGTGGGGCGGCAAACTCTGATAACTTGAAAAACCAGTTTGTCTCACTAAGCATTTCAACCGGCTTTGAGTGAATTTTGCAATTTCCTTCAATCAGATCTCCAGGTAATTTAAATTCTTCACAGCCAACGCAATAAGGACCTTCATATTTGCCTTCATAGATATAACCCTGCTCCATTAATCCTTGGAGAAATTTCTGAACTCGCTGCGTATGTCTTACTTCAGTAGTGCGAATGAAGTCATCGTTTGCAATCTCTAAATGCTTCCAAACCGGCTTCCATTCCTGTTCAACTAATCGATCGCACCATTGTTGCGGAGCTGTGTTATTGGTTTCGGCCGTGCGCATTACTTTCTGACCATGCTCATCAGTTCCAGTTAGAAACCAGACAGATTCACCTCTCTGTCTGTGCCAGCGAGTTAATAGATCACCAGCAACAGTTGTATAGGCATGCCCAATATGGGGCGCATCGTTAACGTAATAAATAGGTGTAGTCAGATAGAAAGATTTATTGGTAACTGACATGGGCGGAATTCTATCTACTTCTGTTCCACCATGATGTCAAAGACTTTTCGCTTGCGTATGTGGAGCTCTTTGGCAGTTAGAGCAATTGCCTCTTTGCGAGTAATTCCAGATGATTCATAGCGCGAGACAGTTTCAACTACTTCTTGATCGCTTACAACTTGCTCGCTTGGGTCATAGGGGGCAATAACTATGGTGAATTCTCCAAGCATCTCTTTACTTTCAGACCAGCTTAGTAATTCTGCCAACTCGCCACGCACAACCTCTTCATAGGTCTTTGTTAATTCGCGGCAGATTGCTGCTTGTCTATTTGGACCAAAGCTCTTAATCATCGATTGGAGTGATTCACTAATTCGATGTGGTGCTTCAAATACAATTAGGGTTCGAGTCTCCGTAGCGCGGTCTTCAAAGAATTGATCACGTGCGCCAGAACTTCTTGGCACAAATCCATCAAATGCAAATGAATCACTTGCAAGGCCAGAGATAGCAAGTGCAGCAAGCGGAGCGCTAGGGCCTGGGATTACTGAAACTTTAAATCCTTTATCAATGGCCATTCTCACTGCTCTATATCCAGGATCACTAACTGATGGCATCCCTGCATCGCTTACTAATAAAACTTGGCGCCCTGATGCTAAATGACTCGCTACTTCATCAAGTCGTGAACTTTCATTACCTTCAAAGAATGAGAGAACTTCGGCATTACATTGGATTTCAAGGTCTTTACATAGGCGGTTAAACCTGCGCGAATCTTCGGCAAGAACTACATCCGCACTTGATATAGCTGCCTTCAATCTCGTTGAGGCATCACCAATGTTTCCAAGGGGCACTCCAGCCAGAATCAACTCGCTCACTGCCTCATTATGGCCCTTAGTATCCTTATCCATCATGAGTGCCTTAATGGCTAGGCCCATTTTCAACTATCGCAATCAGATAGCACTGGCAATCATTTTATTCTTTGCAGCAATTACGCGTTTTGCCAATTTAGGTAGGCCTAATGAATTGGTATTTGATGAGGTTTATTATGTAGATGGCGCGAGAGACTTTCTTGCCTACGGGGTTGAAAACCAATCAGGTGAAGCAGAGTTTGTAGTCCATCCACCACTTGGCAAGTGGCTAATTGCGATAGGAATTCAAACTTTCGGAGATAGCCCCTTTGGATGGCGATTTAGCGCCGCTTTATTTGGCCTTGCTTCAGTAGCTCTCATCAATTTCATCACCCAAGCTTTATTTAAATCCAATTTTTTAAGTTTATCTGCTACAGCCCTGATCTCACTTGATGGACTCCATCTCGTAATGTCAAGAACCGCACTACTAGATATTTTTTTATCATTCTTTATCTTGCTCACTTTTTATCTAGTCATTAAAGAAAAGTATTGGCAAGCTGGCATAACTATGGGCTTAGCGCTAGCAACTAAGTGGAGTGCACTCTATCTCTTAGTAGCACTCTGCTTATTCTTACTCTTTTACAAGAAGACATATATAAAGACTGCCCTGCAATTTACAATTCTGCCCGCTTTAACATACCTAATTACTTGGAGTGGATGGTTTTTAAGTGATATTGGTTGGAAGAGAGATTCGGCAAGTAATTCTCTATTCTCGCTTTTTAATTATCATCGAGAGATGCTAAATTTTCATACAAATCTAAAAACTGATCACTCATATGAAGCAAGTCCTTGGAATTGGCTAATTCTTGGTAGGCCAACATCTTTCTTTTATGCCACTCCAAAACAGTGCGGTCAAGAAAATTGCTCACAAGAAGTGCTGGCTCTAGGAACGCCCACACTTTGGTGGTTAGGTCTTGTATCTATTTTTATTGCATTAGGTTATTTCATATATCAAAGAGAGTTGAAGGCTGGCCTAATTCTGCTCTTTCTATTTGCAAATTATCTTCCTTGGATTGCATTTCCAGAGAGAACTACTTTCTACTTCTACTCCATCGCCTTTGAGCCTTATTTGATCTTGGCTCTGATTTATGTGATGGCAAAAGCCCTGGAAAATCAGGAGCTACGGGGGGTTAGGAAGAGGTATGCCCTAGTGACTATTGGCTTAATTGGCCTTACTTTTGCCTACTTTTTGCCACTCTATGTTGGTTCAGTTTTGCCATACCAAGATTGGTATGCGCGAATGTGGTTTCCTAGCTGGATTTAACTACTGACCAGCGGCTCTATTGCTGCGAAGGTGTTCTTCGTATTGATCTGCAATCTCTTGATCAAAGATCTTATCTGCACTCGGGGCCAGTACTTCGCGCATAATCTTTTCTTGCGCCTCACTCCAAGCACCAGGAATAGTTAAATCAATTACGCGACGAGGAACTGCCTTTGATGAATTAGCATAATTTGGTGCAGGAACTGAAACTGGATCCCAGCTCTTATCATCTTTGTTTGCACTTCCTTTAGGAAGCAAAGTAATAGTTCCACTATCTTGGTAGGAAGAGAGTCGCTCTGAAAGTGGAAGCCACTGCTCTTCACTCAATCCTGAACCTTCAGTAATACTTGCAAGAGATGCTGCGCGCTTTGACCTTCCAATAATCTCTGCGTAATTTGCTGCAGATGATTTACTGGTAACTCTATCTGCAGAATTAACTCGCTTTACCTCTTCTTTTATCAAACTGATTTGATATCGAGTGTTGACAACATACATAAGAAAAACTGATCCTGGTAGGAGAAGAATTACTGGAGAAAGTAGACCTACTAAAGTAAATAGTGAAACAACAATTGCTAGGCCAATGATGGAGAAGAATTGAATTCTACGTATTGCAATCTGATGTTCGCGTTTCTTATTTAGAGATTCAATATCGGGAGTAGTGTGGCCAGAAGTTATTCCAACAACTTTCATGGCTTCATCAAATCGTTTGACAGATCTTCCACTTATCTCTTCATGACTTGAAATCCAACGGGGCAGAAAGTAGGCAATCCACATGCCAATGATGATTATGTAGATGAGCCCTGATCCCATGAAAGATAACCTTAAAGGTAGGGCTTGGACTTTTCTGGTATTTGCCTGATACAAAATTTAAGATTTTTGAAATTCCAACAACTCTAAATTCTAGGATTTTCTTTCACATAACAGAGGTGGTCGCGCCACGAACCATCAATATGAAGATAGCGAGGACGAAGTCCTTCAAATACATAACCTGCCTTCTCAGCCACTCTCTTTGATGCTGCATTCTCAGGTCTTAGATTAATTTCGATGCGATGTAAACCAAGTTCCTCAAAGCCATAAGAGGTCAATCTCCTAACGGCCCTAGTGGTTATCCCTTTGTTGGCATATCGCTCATCAATCCAATAGCCGATATGACCTCCGCGATATGCGCCATAGGAGATTCCCCCTAAAGTAATTTGACCAATTAAATTCTCTTGAAACCAAATAGCCAGAGTTAACGTTCTTCCGGCTCTGCCTTCACCTCGATGGTAATTAACCATCTCAAAGTAGCTAGGAAGATTCTTATTCTCATGGTTAAGGGGTGAGGTTGCCTCCCACTGGGAGAGCCAGGCTCTATTAACTTTTCTAACTGCTAACCAAGCTGAACGATCGCGCAATCTAAGTGGTCTAAGGGTTATCTGATCCTCTTTGAGAACTGTGGGCCATCTATGGCTATAAATACTTGCCATAAAATCAATTAAAACGTCGCTCGAGAACTAGAACATCAACTTCAGCGCCCGCCCTTGCGCCACTTTCACCCTCTGTAATAACTATTAGACCTGTGGCATCTGATAATCCAATTAGATCTCCTTGATTTTCAATTGGAGTAATGAGCCTTCGCTCTGGTTTATCACTTGAGAGAATCCCTCTTATAAAGGAGTGCTTTCCAACCTCACTTAATACATCACTTGTTAAGGTTGCTTTAATCACTGGTCGATGGATGTCATAAAGTCCCATCATGTTTCGAATCATTGGGCGAATGAAAAGCTCTGCCGAGATATATGCAAATATCGGATCTCCTGGAAGTGAAACAACTGGAGTCTGATCCGGGCCAACTACGCCAAATGCATGTTT
>CANNDP010000069.1 GCA_947503395.1 Actinomycetota bacterium | reverse complement strand
GGAATCTTGAAAAAGCCGGTAACCCTTGGGGCGCTAATAGAGCAGATAGAAATGCTTGGATTGCAGAATGTGATTTTCCAGTTGAGATAATTACTGGAGCTCTCCCAGATGAAGTGGAGTATCTCTTCTGGGTTGGATGTGCTGGAGCATATGAAGAGAGAGCGAAGAAAACCACAAAGGCTGTTGCAGAACTTCTCTATATCTCAGGGGTTAAATTCGCGGTCCTTGGCGCAAGGGAGACTTGCACTGGAGATCCAGCGCGCAGAGCTGGCAATGAATTTCTTTATCAAATTCTCTCAAGAGAAAACATTGATACCTTCAATGAGGTTTATGCAAATTACAAGGGGAAGAAGAAAGTTGTAGTGACCTGCCCGCATTGCTTCACAACAATAGGCCGGGACTATAAACAACAAGGTTTTGAATTAGAGATGCTTCATCACACACAATTGCTAAATACTTTAGTTAAAACAGGGCGTTTAAAGCCAGTAACTCAGAGCAGTAATTCTCTTACCTATCACGATCCTTGCTACCTGGGCAGACATAACCAAATTTATGAACCACCTAGAGAGTTATTGGAATCAACTGGAGTTGAATTAATTGAGATGCCAAGAAACCAGGAGCGATCTTTCTGTTGCGGCGCAGGCGGCGGAAGAATGTGGATGGAAGAAAAATTAGGTACTCGAATTAATATGAACCGAGTTGAAGAAGCGATTAATACTGGCGCTAAGGAAGTTGCTGTGGCTTGCCCATTCTGTCGAGTAATGGTTAGCGATGGAGTAACCGCTAAAGGTTCAGATACAAATGTTATTGATGTTGCTCAGGTATTACTTAGATCTGTTAAGAGTGAGAGTAATCAAAGCCCCACCAATTAACCCGCCTAAGTGTCCTCGCCAATCCACTCCGCCTAAAACAAAACCGATAGCAAAATTAAGCCCAACGATAATTAAAATTGATCTCCATTCAACTCCAGCTTTTTCGCCAACTAAAGCAAGAGCGCCAAAGAGCCCAAAAATCATCCCAGATGCCCCTATTGAATAAATATAAGCAGGGTTTAATAGAACCGAAAGAGTTGATCCACAAATTAGAGAGATAAATAAAATTAAGAGATATCTACCTTTACCAAAGTAGTTTTCAAGTGGCGTTCCTAAGGCGTAGAGCGCAAGTAAATTAAAGGCTAGATGCCATAGCCCGCCGTGAAGTAGAGCAACAGTAAATAAGCGGTAATACTCGCCATTTTCGACATAGAAACGATTGAGTAAGAACCTGTCTTCATACCCAACTGTGGTGACTTGTAATAAATAAGAGACAGCGATTATTAATAGTAGTGAGCCAGTTATAGTGCGGCGCATTAAATTTATGCCAGTGATACTGAAGTTATCTTCACCGCTTGAACTGGGCGATCTGCTCCGCCAACTTTAACCTCTGATATTGCTTGAACAATCTTTTGACTTGCTTCATTCTTAACTTCGCCGAAAATACTATGTTTGCGATCTAGCCAAGTAGTTGGTGCAACTGTTATGAAAAATTGTGAACCATTCGTTCCAGGGCCAGCGTTGGCCATCGCTAATAAATATGGTCTATTAAAAGATAACTCAGGATGAAATTCGTCTGCAAATCTGTAACCTGGTCCACCTGTTCCAGTTCCGAGTGGATCTCCACCTTGAATCATGAAACCTTTAATTACTCGATGAAATACCGTGCCGTCATAAAGTGGCTGATTGGTTTTCTCGCCAGTATTTGGATTAACCCACTCACGCATTCCTGCGGCTAGCTCAACAAAGTTTGCAACAGTTTTTGGTGCATGATTTGGAAATAGCTCAATAACAATGTCGCCCATTGAGGTATGAAGGGTCGCTTGAGTAATTGGCGGCATTGAATCATTAACCATGTGGAGACTAGGGGAATCGAACCCCTAACCCCCTGCTTGCAAAGCAGGTGCTCTACCAATTGAGCTAAGTCCCCATATCGCAGCAAAAAAGAGCGTTGATATGGTGGGCCTAAGTGGACTTGAACCACTGACCTCTTCCTTATCAGGGAAGCGCTCTAACCAGGCTGAGCTATAGGCCCGCAAAACGGGAAGCGCAAGGCTACCTGACCTGCGGGCGTGCGCAAAAATAGCACTTTTTTTCCGCTTATTTTTTCACTTTCTAATCCTCGTCATTGACCTTAGCTAGTGAGACTACAAAGGTGCCTTGATCAAGATTTACTAGGCGAACTCCAAGAGTATCGCGCCCAGTCTGGCGAACTTCTTTAACTGGGGTGCGCATAACTACGCCCCCTGAGGTAATAACTAAAATCTCATTACTTTCATTAACAATTAGTGCACCAACTAGCCCACCTCGCGCGCCTTCATCAACTTTGGCGGCCTTTACTCCGATGCCGCCGCGAGATTGCAAACGATATTCGCTGATATCAGTTCGCTTTCCAAAACCACCATCTGTTGCTGTTAATACAAAACTCTTTTCATCGCCGCTTCTAATGGTTGCCATAGTGAGCAATTCGTCACCGCTTCTAAATTTCATTCCAATTACGCCAGTTGCAGATCTACCCATAGAGCGTAGAGATTCATCATCGGCTGTGAATCGAAGTGACATTCCCTTCTTTGAAATTAAAAGTAGCTCATCTTTTGCAGTAATAGCAGAAGCTGCCACAACTTCATCGCCATCCTTTAATGAAATTGCAATCAAGCCACCAGTTCTTGGTGAATCGTATTCACTAAGCGGGCTCTTTTTTACTATTCCGCCTTTTGTAGCAATCACTAAATAGGGAAGTGATGCGTAATCGTTAATTCCAATAACAGAGGCGATGGTTTCATTGGGCTTAAACGCTAATAGGTTTGCAACATGTTGACCTCTTGCATCACGACCAGCATCTGGAAGCTCATGGACTTTGGCTCTATAGACCCGGCCTTGATTTGTTAGAAAGAGGAGCCAGTCATGAGTTGATGCAGTAAAGAAATGTTCAACTATGTCATCTTGTTTTAAGGCTGCACCTTTTACGCCTTTTCCACCGCGTCTTTGCGACCTATATAGATCTGCTTTAGTCCGTTTGGCATATCCACCTCTTGTGATTGTGACGACCACATCTTGGTTAGGAATTAAATCTTCAACTGATAAATCAGTTTCGCCCGCAATGATTTGGGTGCGCCTATCATCGCCATATTTATCAGCAATTTCTTTAAGTTCTTCTTTGATTATCAATCTTTGAGCGGCAGGATCGTTAAGAATGATCTTCAACTCTTTAATTTCAGCCATTAAAGTTTCAAATTCATCAATAATCTTCTGGCGTTCAAGGGCTGCAAGGCGACGCAGCTGCATATCTAGAATTGCATTAGCTTGGAGTTCATCGACTTCAAGAAGCTTCATCAAGCCTTCGCGGGCTTGCTCTGATGTAGCACTCGCTCTAATTAAGGCAATTACTGCATCTAGGGCATCTAGTGCTTTTAAGTAACCACTTAAAATATGAGCGCGCTTCTCTTTTTCATTTAATCTAAATTTCGTTCGTCTGATAATTACTTCCACTTGATGCGTGATGTAATGGCGGACAAATTCATCAAGACGAAGAGTTCTTGGAACGTTATCAACCAAGGCCAACATGTTGGCTCCGAAAGAATCTTGGAGTTGGGTTTGCTTATAAAGATTATTTAAGACAATTTTAGGTGTGGCATCATTTCTCAAAACAATTACCAAACGTTGACCAAGGCGCTCATTTCCTTCATCTCTTACATCAGCAATGCCTTTGATTTTGCCATCTTTTACTAACTCAGCGATTTTGAGAGCAAGGTTATCCGGGTTTACTTGATATGGCAGCTCTGTTACTACTAGACATGTTCGTTTATTAATCTCTTCAACTTCCACAACCGCGCGCATCTGAATAGAGCCGCGACCTGTGCGATAAGCATCTTCTATTCCTTGGCGCCCAACAATGATTCCTTTTGTTGGAAAGTCAGGTCCTTTAACAATTCCAAGAAGGGCGCTTAGTGTCTCCTCATTAGATGCTTCTGGGTTATCAAGAGCCCATTGCACTGCTGCTGCAATCTCACGCAGATTATGTGGCGGGATATTGGTCGCCATTCCAACAGCGATACCAGCTGAGCCATTAACTAATAAATTTGGAAAGCGGGATGGAAGTACTAGCGGCTCTTGGCTTCGTCCATCGTAATTTGCGATGAAATCAACAGTTTCTTCATCGATATCTCGCATGATCTCCATTGCAAGAGGAGCCATACGAGCTTCTGTGTAACGCATTGCGGCTGCTGGATCATTACCAGGAGAACCAAAGTTTCCATTGCCATCAACTAATGGATATCTAAGTGACCAATGTTGAGCCAAACGAACCAAAGTGTCATAGATAGCACCATCGCCATGTGGATGGTAATTACCCATAACATCACCCACGATGCGTGATGATTTGTAATAACCCTTATCTGGGCGATATCCCGCGTCATACATCGCATATAAAACTCTGCGATGTACTGGTTTTAACCCATCTCTAATATCAGGAAGCGCTCTTCCAACGATAACTGACATTGCATAATCAAGATAAGAACGAGCCATCTCCACTTGAAGATCTACGGCTTCAATGCGATCTACTTTTTTATCCTCGAGATTTTCCATTAGATATCAAGGAACCTAACATCTTTAGCATTTCTTTGAATAAATTGTCTTCTCTGTTCAACATCTTCTCCCATTAGAACGGAGAAGAGATCATCAGCTGCTGCTGCATCATCTAAAGTCACTTGCATAAGCACGCGGTGAGCTGGATCCATTGTGGT
>CANNDP010000068.1 GCA_947503395.1 Actinomycetota bacterium | reverse complement strand
CCTCTGCCGAACGGCAGAAAGCCCTAGATACCGCGCTTGCTCAAATCGAACGTCAGTTTGGCAAGGGCTCAGTAATGAAGATGAGCGATCGAACCGCAACTCCAATTGAGGTAATTCCAACTGGATCGATTGCTCTTGATATCGCCTTAGGAATTGGCGGCATTCCACGTGGCCGCGTTGTAGAAATCTTTGGACCTGAATCATCAGGTAAGACAACGCTAACTCTGCATGCAATTGCTAATGCACAGAAAAATGGCGGTATTGCAGCTTTTATCGATGCTGAGCATGCCTTCGATGCTGAATATGCAAAGAAACTTGGAGTTGATATCGATGCGCTTCTAGTTTCTCAGCCTGATACTGGAGAGCAAGCACTTGAAATTATGGACATGTTAGTTCGCTCTGGAGCACTTGATTTAATTGTAGTTGACTCCGTTGCAGCACTTGTTCCTCGCGCTGAAATTGAAGGCGAAATGGGAGATTCCCATATGGGACTTCAGGCTCGCTTGATGTCACAGGCTTTAAGAAAGATAACTGGCGCGCTAAGTCAGACAAAGACAACAGCAATCTTTATTAATCAGCTTCGTGACAAGATTGGTGTTTTCTTCGGCTCTCCTGAAACCACAACTGGTGGAAAAGCGCTTAAGTTTTATGCCTCAGTCCGTTTGGATATCCGCCGTATTGAAACTCTAAAAGATGGACAAGAAGCGGTTGGAAATCGTACCCGCGTCAAAGTTGTAAAAAATAAGATGGCTCCGCCATTTAAGCAGGCAGAGTTTGACATCATCTACGGCATTGGAATTTCTAGAGAGGGAAGCCTTCTAGATATGGGCGTAGATCTTGGAATTGTGAAGAAATCAGGAGCTTGGTTTACTTATGAAGGAGATCAACTCGGCCAGGGTAAAGAGAACTCTCGCCAATTCCTTCTTGATAATCCTGCTCTAGCTAATGAAATTGAAAGCAAGATCCGGGCTCACTTTGCCGCGAGCGATATCGATCCAGCTCTAGTTGCTGCAATCGATGAAGCCGCAGCTGATGTCGAGTTCTAATTCAGTAGAAGTTGAGAGCGACCCCTACCAAGTAGCTCAGACCATTGCCCTTATGGCACTTGGTCGAAGGGCAAAAAGTAGGGGGGAGCTCTTTAAACTTCTCAAATCTCGCGGTATTGAAGAAGAGGTTGCAAACGCAGTTCTCTTTCGCCTGGCCGAGCAAGGCTTTATCAATGATCATGAGTTTGCTCGCTACTGGAGTGAATCACGGCAGAGAACTAAGAAGGTCTCAAAGCGAATAATTAGCGGAGAGCTGCGCTCAAAAGGAATCTCGCCAGAGATAATTGAGTGGATCACAAGTGATATCAGCGATGATGAAGAGTTTGCCAATGCGATGACTTTCGCTGAACGTAAGGCGAGAGCAGTTACAAGCCTTGCACCTGAGGTGGCATATCGCAGATTACATGGCGCCTTATCAAGGCGAGGTTTTTCTGGCCATGTTGTCTCTCGAGTATTGGCAGAGCTGGGGATTTCGCGCTCATAAATTAGCTCTAGAGATAGATAGGTACGATTCGCTAGTGAGCCGTACCTATGTAATTCAAACTCTGGGCTGCCAGATGAACGTTCATGACTCAGAACGTATTGCAGGCTCGCTAGATGCTGCCGGATATGTCCCTGCAGCAGATGGTTCTACTCCTGACCTAATCGTCTTTAATACCTGCGCGGTAAGAGAAAATGCTGATAATAAGTTATATGGCCATTTAAGTTTCCTGGCGCCAGAAAAGAAGTTAAGGCCAGAGCTGCAGATAGCAATTGGTGGCTGTCTTGCCCAAAAAGATAAATCAGTGATTTTGGAGAAAGCACCTTATGTTGATGTGGTTTTTGGAACTCACAACATGGGCTCGCTTCCCGCTCTACTTGAGAGAGCAAGGGTTGAAAAAAGAGCGCAGATTGAAATTAAAGAATCGCTAGAGCACTTTCCCTCTACTCTTCCAGCTCGCCGACACTCTCCATTTTCAGCTTGGGTCTCAATTTCAGTTGGATGTAATAACACCTGCACCTTCTGCATCGTTCCAGCGCTTCGAGGCAGAGAGAAAGATCGAAGTAGCGCCGAGATATTAAGTGAGATTAGAGCACTTGTTGCAGATGGAGTTATCGAGATAACTCTTCTGGGCCAGAATGTAAATGCCTATGGTGTGGACTTTGGCGATCGGGGAGCCTTTGCCAAATTACTTAGAGCCTGCGGCGAAATTGAGGGCCTTGAGCGAGTTCGCTTTATGTCACCTCATCCAAGAGATTTCACCGATGATGTAATCCAAGCAATGGCTGAGACAAAAAATGTGATGCCCCATCTTCATATGCCGCTGCAATCTGGATCTGATGCAATCTTGGCAGCGATGCGCCGCTCTTATCGAGTTGATCGCTATCGCTCAATCATTGGCAAAGTTCGAAGCGCTCTTCCTAACGCAACTATTACTACTGATGTCATTGTGGGATTTCCTGGCGAGAGCGAAGCAGATTTTCAAGCAACACTTGATTTATGCAGCGAGGTTGGTTTTCTTGCCGCATATAGCTTTAAGTATTCAAAGCGCCCAGGCACCCCAGCTGCTGTTATGGATAATCAGATTCCAGAGCAGATCGTTGCCGAGCGCTATGACCGCCTCCACCAGCAGATAAATCAAGTTGCAGCTCGCGTAAATAATGACGTACTTGGCAAAAGAGTTGAAGTATTAATCACAGATATTGATGGCTCTAGCGCAACTGGAAAGAGTAGAGATTTTCGTCTTGTTCACTTTGAAGCTCCAGCAAGCGCCAGGCCAGGAGATATTGCGGAGTTAACTATTAAAGAGAGCAAGGCTCACTTCATCCTTGGAGATAGCCAGAGTGTAAGCATTCGCCCCACTAGAGGCGGAGATGCCTTCAGCTCTAGAAAAGCTGAGGCAGAATCAAAAGGAGTAGCCCTTGGAATGCCGACTTTAAAGAGCGTTCACTATAAATGAGTGTCATTGTTATCTGCGGAGCAACTGCAACTGGAAAGAGTGATTTAGCGTTATCACTTGCAGAGGCTGTTGGGGGCGAGATAGTAAATGCCGATTCAATGCAGCTCTATAAAGGCATGGATATTGGAACGGCGAAGCTGCCACTTAGCAAGCGGCGAGGAATCCCACATCACTTACTTGATGTTTTAAGAGTTAATCAAGAGGCATCTGTTGCTCAGTATCAAATCGATGCTAGAAATATAATTGATCAGCTCTTAGAGCTAGATAAACCAGCAATTGTTGTTGGCGGAACTGGGCTCTATATCAAAGCAATTTTAGATGATCTTAATTTTCCAGATACTGATCCAGCGCTTAGAGAGAAGATAACTAAACAAGGACAGGAATTGGGTCAGGATGTTATGCATCAAAGGCTTGCTAAGTTAGATCCAGCAGCAGCTGCTGCAATTCCTAAGGAGAATTTAAGAAGAGTAGTTCGAGCACTTGAAGTGATTGAATTAACTGGCAAGCCCTACACCGCAAATCTGCCAAGGGCTGGAAGTAGTAAGTATCCAAATGCAAAACAATTTGGACTTGTTATGGAGCGCTCAACTCTTGCATCTCGCATCGATGCTCGAGTTGAAAAGATGTGGGATGAAGGGCTAGTAGATGAGGTGAAAGGCCTTATTTCTCAAGGGTTATTGGAGGCAAGAACTGCTCAAGCCGCCCTTGGCTATGCCCAGGTAATTAAGTTTGCCAAAGGCGAGTTAAGTCAGAGCGAAGCTAAAGAGGAAACAAAGCGGGCAACTAGGCAATATGCCAGAAGGCAGGAGACCTGGTTTTCAAGAGATGAGCGAATTACTTGGATTAAAGGTGGTTCAAGGCAGCAAATGCTCGAGGAAATCATCTCCTCTACTATTAGCCCTAGATGAAAGCTCCTCTTTCCGCCACCTATGGCCATGGCACTGAGAATGACTTTGTAATCCTCTTTGATCCAGATGATAAGAATAATCTCTCATCAAAACAGACTGCGGCGATCTGCAATAGGGAAAGCGGCATTGGCGCAGATGGGCTAATCAGAATTATAAAGCGTGATGATAAATGGTTTATGGATTATCGGAATGCGGATGGCTCCCTTGCCGAGATGTGTGGCAATGGCATAAGAGTTATGGCTCGGTATCTAGTAGATAGAGGCCACCAAGGCGCAGGGATTTTTTCAATACTCACTCGTGATGGAGCTAAGTATTTGAGCGCAGATGTGGCAGGAGATATCAGTGTAAATATGGGGCAGGTTGAAGTAATCGATGGCGAAATTACAGCTGCCAATAATGGCAAAGTCTGGAGCGGTTATAACTTAAATATCGGAAATCCCCATGCCGTGGTCTTTGTTGATTCGCTAGATGATGTCGGTGATTTAAAGGATCCACCAGTGGTTCGCCCGAAAGAGGAGTATCCAGAGGGCGTTAATGTTGAATTTGTTCAATTCCTTGAAAATGGCGAACTTGCAATGAGAGTTCATGAGCGGGGAAGTGGTGAGACGAGATCTTGTGGAACTGGAACCTGCGCAGTTGCTCTAGCTGCAACTTTAAAGAAGGGGATGAAATTGCCGGCTAAATGGGTGATTAATCCACCAGGTGGAAGATTGGTTGTAGAAATTGATCCACACTCCAATGCCACGCTAACTGGCCCTGCGGTATTACTAAAGGATTTTGATCTGGAGCCCTATCTTGGCTAAGAAAAAAGAGCTGCCAGAGATAGAGGAGTTAATCTCTGAGAGCCAGCAGGTGGCAGCAGAGTTTGACTCTGAGATATTTATCCCTGATTCATTTCAATCAACGCAGCAGGACTTAAGTGATAGACAGGCGCTACGAAGAGTTAT
>CANNDP010000067.1 GCA_947503395.1 Actinomycetota bacterium | reverse complement strand
TTAAGCAGATAGCGATGAATGCTGGTCTTGAAGGCGGAGTAGTTGTTGAAAAAGTTCGCAATCTTGCAGCAGGCCATGGCCTAAATGCAGCAACTGGTGAATACGTTGACATGATCAAAGCTGGAATCATTGATCCTGCCAAGGTAACTCGCTCGGCGCTGCAAAACGCTGCCTCGATCGCAGCGCTATTTCTCACTACAGAAGCAGTAATTGCTGACAAGCCAGAACCTAAATCTGCGGCCCCTGCGGCCCCGGGCGGGGATATGGACTTCTAAGCGATAATTTGTTAACTAGTTAAACGCCCAGTATTTACTGGGCGTTTACTTCTTCCCTAAAAGATTGAGTAGAAATGAATAATAAGTCTGAAGCGCCAGCCCCTCAATTCATTATTGATCGTGAGTTGAGTTGGCTTGATTTTAATACCCGCGTCTTGGAGCTTGCTGAAGACCCCAGCACCCCACTACTTGAAAGAGTTCGCTTCCTAGCCATTTTCTCATCAAACCTTGATGACTTCTTCATGATCCGAGTTGCTTCTACAAAGCTAAAGATTGAATCTGGGGCCAGCGCAGTTAACGTAGCCGGTTTTACCCCAAGCGCCCTACTTAGCGAAATAAACAAAAAAGTTTCTGAGCTCATTGAGCGCCAAGTTAATTGCTTCCACAATGCTATAAAACCAGAGCTAGTAAGGGCAGACATTCACATAGTTCATTGGAATGAATTAACTGAGGCTGAGCGAAGCTATGTGAAAGAAATATTTGATACTCAAATATTTCCGGTGCTAACACCACTTGCCGTTGACCCTTCCCACCCTTTCCCTTACATCTCAGGGCTTTCTTTGAGCCTTGCAGTAATAGTTAAGCACCCAGAAAGTGGCGAAGAGTTTTTTGCGCGCGTAAAGGTACCGAATGTCATTTCCAGATTCATCTCAACACAAAAATCAATCAAGACGCGTTTCATTGCGCTAGAAGAAATTATTGCTGCCCATCTAAGTGAGCTTTTTCCAGGAATGATAATTGCGGATTATTACGCATTTAGATTGACGAGGAATGAGGATCTAGATTTAGAAGAAGAGGATAGTGAAAATATCCTAGAGACGATGGAACAAGAACTACTTCGACGAAAGTTTGGTCCGCCAGTTCGCCTTGAGGTTGATTCCGAAATTCAAGATGTTTTGCTTAATCGCTTGGTTAGTGAACTTGAGATTACTGAGCGCGAGGTCATTAAATATCAAGGTCCCCTAGATCTCACAGGGCTTAATGCATTGGCGGATATCGAAAGACCAGAGTTGCACTTTGCCCCCTTTAAATCTCAGATGCCATCTGGCTTAATCGATTCTGAGGATTTAGAGAGCGATGGTCTATTTGAGCTGATTAGCAGAGGAGAAATTCTTCTTCATCATCCCTATGAGTCATTCTCCTCATCTGTGGTCAGGTTTATTGAAGCGGCGGCGATAGATTCAAAGGTGTTGGCAATCAAGCAGACTTTATATCGAACCTCAGGTGACTCACCCATTATGGGTGCGCTGATCGAAGCTGCTCAGTCTGGTAAGCAAGTTCTTGCTGTAGTAGAAATTAGAGCGCGCTTTGATGAGTTGGCAAATGTTCGTTGGGCTAGAAAATTAGAGGAGGCGGGAGTCCACGTAGTTTATGGACTCATGGGGCTTAAGACTCATGCCAAACTTTCCCTTGTTGTAAGGCAGGAGGAATCTGGTCTGCGGAGATATTGTCATGTTGGAACCGGGAACTACAATCCAAAGACAGCTCGCCTCTATGAAGATTTAGGACTGCTGAGCTCAGATCCAGTGCTCTGTGATGATCTCTCCCGTTTATTCAACCAACTCTCAGGTTTTGTTAGTGATATCGGCTTTAATCGCCTCATCGTGGCCCCTAGATCACTGCGTAAGTCTTTAATATTTAAAATAGATCGTGAAATTGAAAATGCCAAAAACGGCAAAGCAGCCCAGATTCGCTTTAAATTAAATTCACTTCTTGATGAGCAATTTGTGTCAGCTCTCTATCGAGCATCTCAAGCAGGAGTAAAAGTTGAAATTATTGTGCGAGGAATCTGCGCAGTGAAGCCCGGAATTCCTGGGTTATCTGAAAACATAACGGTTCGCTCCATCTTAGGCAGATTTCTCGAGCACTCCCGGGTCTATCACTTCCATAATGCTGGAGATGATGAATACTGGATTGGAAGCGCTGACTTGATGGCTCGGAATTTAGATCGCAGAATTGAAACCTTAATTAGGGTTGAAAATTACGCCCATAAAGAACAACTAAACCAACTTTTTGAACTTTATCTCAGCCCCGAAATAAAGCGATGGCAGATGGATAACCACGGTCAATGGAGGAGAGCAGTAGTCTCAGAGAATCAAGAAGCACTTGGTGATATACAGCAGCTCTTAATTGCAGAATCTCGTGCTGGAAGATAATTCTATTGTTGCTGCTGGAGCGCTTATCTGGCGACGCAATGAGAGCGACCAGATCGAGATAGCCTTTGTTCATCGCATTAAATATGACGATTGGTCGATTCCAAAGGGAAAACTTGAGGGTGAAGAGTCTTTAATTGCCTGTGCCTATCGAGAAGTGATGGAGGAGACAGGGTTTTCAGTTCGCTTTGGTCAGTCATTGGGAAGTGTTTCCTATCAAGTGGGTGATCGACCAAAGTCTGTTACCTATTGGGCCGCAAAGTATCTAGATAATCCTGGCCAACCTAATCCAAGTGAGGTTGATGAGGTTAGATGGGTTTTAGCAAGAGATGCTGATTCATTTCTCTCTCGCACTCTAGATAAGGAGATAGTAAAGAGATTTCTAGCCATTGATCTCGATAGCAATCCTCTGGTTTTGTTGCGACATGTGAAAGCAATCGAGAGAAGTGATTGGGCCGGAGAGGATACAGATCGACCACTTAGCTCTCTCGGCGAAAGACAAGCAAAACGTCTGATAGCAACACTTGCGCCATATGGGATTGAAGAAATTCACTCCTCGAGCGCAGTACGCTGTTATGAGAGCATAACGCCGATAGCACGGGCTCTGAATATTGACTTTTTCTTTACCGATACTCTTTCGGAGGAGGTATATAGAAAAGATAAAGAGCAAGCAGCAAAGTATGTAAACAAGCTACTATCAAATAATCATTCAATTTTGGTTTGTAGCCATAACCCAGTTCTACCCTCAATACTTTCAAGTTTTGTTGATAAATTTGGCATTGAAGTCACCCAGACCAAACTAGAGCCAGGTGATGCTTGGGTTGCTCATCATATTGAGCGCGAAGTGGTAGGCGTAGATTTTCTGCCAGCTCCTAAAGCTTAAGCCTTCATCCAATCAAGCCACTTAAGAACTATTCCCTCCCTAAGGGCCCAAGGACAGATTTCTAACTCCTCAATATCAAGGTTTCTCATAACTGCCTCCGCTACAAAAGCACCTGCAGTTATTTGTTTGGCTCGAGTGGCTGAAACTCCTGGAAGTTCTGAGCGATCTTCCTGTGACATCTCAGCAAGCCTGGGCGTAATTTTGCGTAGCGAATCTATTCTCAGTTTCTTACCGTTTCCATCAATCCAATCGCCACAGATGCGTGCAAGAGTTCTAAGAGTTTTACTTGTTGCAATCGAGCGATCACTCTCTTGGTGCTGCACAATTGTGGGTAAGATTTCTGCAATATTACGCTCAATATAATCTCTAAGGTTCCGAAGTGATTTCTTTGAAAAAGGATCGCCATCTAAATGATCTTTAGTTAATCGAGACGCTCCAAGTGGTAGTGACAGGGCCACATCAGGAGCTTCATTCACGCCGGCAGCAAGTTCAAGCGATCCGCCACCAATATCAACCATTAATAATCTGCCACTTGACCAGCCATACCAGCGCCGCGCTGCGAGAAAGGTAATTCTTGCCTCATCTTCCCCGCTTAACACTTGAAGATCGATTTCAAAATCTGCATTAATTCGAGAGATTATCTCTGCGCCATTTACTGCCTCACGAAGCGCTGAAGTTGCAAAGGGGAGTAGTTCATCAATGTTGGCGCTCTTGGCAGCATCAAGCGCCCGCTTGATTGCTTCTCTCAATAACTTCGCTCCCTCTGCGGAGATAAAACCATCTGCTGATAAATACTCAGCAAGTCGAAGATCTTCTTTGTGGTTGATGTTTGGGTTTGGGCGCGCTCCGGGAGTGGCATCAACAACTTGTAGATGCACAGTATTTGAGCCGACATCTAAAACCCCAAGGCGCACCTGCGTACTTTACTAACCTTTTGCTTTGCTTCCGCCTTACCATCGCCAATAGACTTAGCCCCATGTCTAAAGCAAAGAAATCAAAAGGCGCAGATCCCTTCCAAGCGGCAGAGCTAGCTAGAAGCGCTGCGCTGGAGGATGCTAAAGATCAAAAATATGTGGGATCTCTGCTCTCCATCGAAGCAGATGATGAGCGAATTGCAACTTATCTTTTTGAGGCAAATCTTCCGGGGTATCAAGGATGGAATTGGGCTGTAACAGTTGCAAAGGTTGATAGTCAGAGCGCTCCAACTATCTGTGATGTAGTTCTGCTACCAGGTGCTGGAGCTTTACTTGCACCTGATTGGATTCCTTATAGTTCAAGAATTACCGCAGGAGATGTTGGAGTGGGAACAATTGTTCCAACAGCTCTTGATGATCCACGTTTAGTTCCTGCAGCTAGCGCGCTACCAGGTGATGAAGAGTTGGATTTAACTCAACTATTTGAATTTGGCGCAGGAAGAAATCGCATACTCTCTATTGAAGGACGCGATCAAGCAGCAAAGCGTTGGATAAGCGGAGACCGCGGTCCTGATACTCCGATGGCGCAATTTGCTCCAAAGAATTGTGGAACTTGCGGCTTCTATCTACCTATCGCTGGCTCATTTAGGGCGGCCTTTGGCGTCTGTGCCAATGCCATCTCCCCTGAGG
>CANNDP010000066.1 GCA_947503395.1 Actinomycetota bacterium | reverse complement strand
TAAAAATCCATTCCCTCTTTATTTAGCGCTCCATAACCAGAGGGAATTACCCTGGGCCAGGCAATTGAGAAGTGATAGGCCCCAACGCCTAACCACTTCATCAAATCTAGATCTTCGTTAAAGCGATGGTAGTGATCACAGGCAACATCGCCGTTATCACCATTGGCAACTGCTCCTGGAATTTTTGAAAATGTATCCCAAATAGATGGCCCACGACCGCCTTGATTTGCTGCTCCCTCGATTTGATATGAAGATGTTGAGACGCCCCAAGTAAACATTTCGCCCCATTTCTTTAATATCACTTGTATCTCTATGGAGATTCTAGAGGTGTTGTAGATACAGTGTCCTTTATGTTCTCACTAAAGGGCAAGAGCGCTCTAGTCACTGGAGCAGGAGATGCTTCAGGAATTGGTTTTGCAGCCGCTAAGGCACTTAAGGAACTGGGTGCAGAAGTCTTTATTACTTCAACTTCTGATCGCATCTATAAAAGAGCTCAAGAGCTTGGAGTAAAGGGATTCATTGCCGATCTAACGAATGAAAGCGATGTGCAGGCTTTGGAATCTCAGATTTCAAGCCTAGATATCTTGGTTAATAATGCTGGTATGACAAGTGTTACTTCCCCTGCAAGTCCTAATGAAGCAACTGATATCTCGCAAGTTTCCCTAGAGGCGCTTCAAAAAGGTATGTCAAGAAATTTAGAGACTGCCTTTCTTGCAACCAAGTTTTTCCTGCCAAAGATTAGAAAGTCTCAAAGCGGCAGAATCATCATGATTAGTAGCCTCACTGGCCATGTAATGGCGATGAAAAATCAGCCCGTTTATGCAACAGCAAAGGCAGCACTTATTGGATTAACTAAATCGATAGCACTTGATGAAGCAAAATATGGAATTACTTGTAATGCGATACTTCCAGGATGGATTGCTACAGATTCAATAAGTGAGAGTGAAAAGTCTCAAGGCTTATCTGTCCCTATGGGGCGTGGGGGAAGGACTGATGAAATTGCATCAGCTATAACTTGGCTTTCAACTCCGGGGGCTTCCTACATAACTGGCCAAACAATTATTGTTGACGGCGGCAATTCTATTAAAGAGGAGCGAGCTTGAAAATTCGTCCAGCAAAAATCCAAGAAGTTGGAGAAGTGCTTCAACTGATACAAGATCTTGCTACCTATGAAAAAGCCCCAGAGCAAGTTGAAGCAAGTAAAGAAGACTTGCTCAATACAATCTTTTCCAGTGATCCGAGAGTATTTTGTGACTTAGTTGAAGTTGATGGGCAAATTGCAGGAATGGCTATTTGGTTTCTTAATTACTCTACTTGGCAGGCAAGACACGGAATTTACCTGGAAGACCTTTTCATTAAACCTGAATATCGGGGACGCGGGTATGGAAAAGCGCTCTTAAAACACTTGGCAAAGATTTGTGATGAAAAAGGTTATGGTCGCTTGCAATGGTGGGTCCTTGATTGGAACTCACCGGCAATCGAGTTCTATAAAAGCCTTGGAGCCGAAGCTATGGATGAATGGACCGTTTATCGAACTTCGGGTAAAGCTTTGAAAGATTTAGGAAACTAACTCGCCTTCAAAGTAGACCTCATTTAGGTTCCATTCTTGATCTAGGGTGAGAAAGTTTGCCTTCTTTCCAACAGCAATATCACCAACAAGATTTTCCCCTAGCAATTTAGCTGAATTTGTGGAAAAAAAGTTAACTGCAGTGACTATGTCAAGGTCTAGATTAACCATCGCATTTTTGAAGGCCTTATCCATTGTCAGCATACTGCCAGCAAGTGCGCCATTACTACTTAAGCGGGCAACTCCATCTGAAACTTTTACAGGCAATTCACCTAGTTGATAGTCGCCATCTGAATTTCCAGCAAAAGGAGCTGCATCGGTAATTGCGATTATTCGATTTGGGGCTCGCTTGACTACTTCTTTCAAAATCTCAAACGGGACATGGACTCCATCCATTACTAATTCCAAAAGAAGTGAACTTTGATTAAGAGTAAAGCCTGCAAGGCAAGTTTTGTCATCTAAATCTTTTCTCATACCGTTGTAGAAGTGAGTAACGCTAACTGCTCCATTTGATATAGATTCCTTGATATCTTCAGATGTCGCTGCGCTGTGTCCGATAGCAACTTTTACATTATTTCTGGAAAGGTATGAAATTGCCTCAAGAGCCCCATCAATTTCAGGAGCAATTGTTATATAACGCACCTTGCCACTAGAGACATATCCTCTTATGTCATCCATCTTGGGCGGGAGTAAATACTCTTTTTTATGTGCTCCACAATGAATATGAGATAAATATGGACCCTCGAGATGAATTCCAATTAAGTTTCTCTCAAGTTTTAATCTGGAGATTTTTTCTTTAATTAAGTCAACCGGCTCGGAGATAAAACTTGCAAGTAGCGTTGTACTTCCATGTCTTAAATGAAACTCAGCACCTTTAGGATCTATAGATAAGTCATGGCCACCTCCACCATGACAGTGAAGATCAACAAAGCCTGGAATAACCATTCCACTAAGCGGAATAGCCCCAGCAGCTCTGCCGCTTTGAATCTCAGTAATTACCCCATTTTCAACGCTTAGAGTCATCCCTTCATAAGTTCTCATGGATGTAGCGAGATGTGAGGCAAAGAACTTCATGGGGCTCATAATGGCAGTTTTTGGCCCTTTTTCATCAAAGTGTTATCAATCTGAGGCTGAAAACGCCTTCTCTCAAGCTATCAGGGCCGATACGGTAGGGGTCTTCTCTCACCCTCGAGAGAAAAAAATAGGAGAACTAATGTCTTTGAAAAAAACACTTACTGCGGCAGCAGTAGCGCTAACTTCATTTGCGCTAGTTATGTCTGGAACAACTTCAGCGAGTGCTGCAAAAGTTCCATCATCAAAAGCAAAAGCTGGAGATGAGTGCGGACGCGCTGGAATGGTTGCTAAGGCTCGCGGCGTAGAGGGCTCAAACCTCACCTGCACCAAAGTTACCGTTGGAACAGCTGCTGGCAGCCTTCGTTGGTGGTATCCAGATCTAAAGCCGCTAACCACAATTGATTGGACAGTACCTGCAGGTCCTGGAGGATACTCAGCAACAACTGATGCAATTTCAAAAACTCTAATTGCAGAAGGTTTGCTAACTACAAGCACCACAGACTTCAAGCCTGGTGCTGGTGGAACTACCGGTCTTGCACACTTCCAGACCATTAAGGGCAAGCAGAATTCAGCTCTTATTATTGGTATTGCTCTAACTGGCGGTATGGCTCAGGTAGCAAATAAGAACACATCAGATCTTCTTGCCTCTGTTCCAATTGCGCGAGTTATGCGCGAATACAACGCAATCTTCGTTCCAGCTAATTCGAAGTACAAGACTTTGAATCAGTTTGTAAATGACGTTAACACCAACGGACGCGCTGTTGCGGTCTCAGGTGGAAATGTCGGCGGCGTTGATCACCAAGTAATTGGCGCTCTTCTAAAGACCGCTAATGTTCCAATTTCAAAACTTAACTATGTTGTTGGTACCGGATCAGAGCCACTTACTAAGGTTCTAAGCGGAGCAGCCCCAGTTGGAGTTATCGGAATCGTTGATGTTCTGCCATATGTTGCAGATAACAGACTACGCATTCTTGGAATTTCATCCCCTAAGCCAATCGCTGGTGTAAAGGGCAAAACCTTTATTCAGCAGGGATATAACTTGGTTTATGGAAACTGGCGCGGAGTTATGGCACCAGCTGACATTAGCGAAGCCAATCGCCTTAACTTTGTAAAGGTTATGGATGTAATGCGTTCTACCGATACTTGGAAGCAAGTTCTTGCAACCAATAAGTGGTATGACGAATTTGCTGGAGGCAAAGACTTCAATGCCTTCTTAAAGACCCACATTCCGGAGATAAAGGCATTTATCGCTGAAATCGGTCTATAAAAAACTTAATAAGTAGATGATTAAAGTAACCCGAGCAGTACTTGCTGAAGCGATTTTTGCCTTAGCATTTCTACTGCTCGGGTTATTTGTTTTGTATGACGCCTTTACCTTGGAAGAGCCTGGGGTTTACTCGGTCGTTAGCCCAAAGACTTTTGAACTAATAATTGGTTTCTTTACAACCTTTGTAGCTCTACTTCTAATTATTCAAGTCTTGCGAGGAAAGCTAGGAATTGCAGAGGGCACCGAAGTTGGAGCAGCTCAGCTACGTCCCGATATCAAAACAATGTCAATACTTCTTGCCTCAATTTTAATTCATATCGTGCTGCTGGAGCCTGCCGGATATATCGCAGCTGCTTCTCTAACTTTTTTTGGTGTGGCATATGCATTTGGATCTAGGAAGTTTTTGAAAGATATATTAATTTCTTTTGTTTTCGCAGTGGTTGTCTACTTCGTCTTTTCTAAAGGTTTGAGAATCTTCCTGCCCGATGGAATTTTTGAAAACTTACTTGGCCTTGCCAGAGAAGTCGAGGGATAAGTGGGAAATCTAGATTTATTACTAGAAGGCTTTTCAAATGCGCTAACAGCGCAAAATTTACTTTATGGCTTACTTGGAACCTTTCTTGGAACTCTAGTTGGAGTTCTGCCAGGAATTGGTCCAGCTCTAGCTATTGCACTTCTTCTGCCCGTCACGCTTTCAGTTGATCCCACATCAGCTTTAATTATGTTTGCTGCCGTCTTCTATGGAGCGATGTATGGCGGCTCAACAACCTCTATTTTGCTTAATACCCCAGGTGAGGCTGGCTCAGTAATCACTTCAGTTGAAGGCCATAAGATGGCAAGAAATGGCAGAGCTGGAGCAGCTCTTACAACTGCAGCACTTGGCTCATTTGTGGCAGGTCTGATTGCAACAATAATGTTGGCAGCAGCAGCACCAGCTTTAGCTGAACTTGCGCTAAAAGTTCAACCTGCTGGATATGTAGCGTTAATTGTTTTTGCCTTTGCAACAGTTGGAACTCTTCTTGGATCATCAAGGGTTAGAGGGCTAGTTTCATTATCTGTTGGCCTAATTTTTGGACTTGTTGGAGCTGATCAACAAACTGGAATCAATAGACTCTCATTTGGAATTCAAGAAGCAACAGATGGCCTTGAAGTAATTGTTGTCAT
>CANNDP010000065.1 GCA_947503395.1 Actinomycetota bacterium | reverse complement strand
ACTCCGCCAACAGAGTATCCAGAAATCTCCTTAACATAATCTGCATCCGCTCGATCAAGGGCTGGAACTTGCAGTAATTCAGCCACCATCTGCGTATCAACTCGATGGCGACCTGAGGTAATTATTAGAAGCGATCTCTGACCTGGTAACTTAAACACTAGCGATGAGGCGATCTGTCCAACTTCAATACCTAATCCTGCTGCCGCTTCAGCTGCTGTTCTTGCGCTATCGGTGAGAATTTTTATCTTCCCGGAAATTCCATGCTTATCAAGCGCTGCTTTGGCGCGCTTAACTGCAGCCTTTTCCAATATTGAATCCATAGTTGGATTCTAGAGAGTGCTTATCAATTCCTTAACTAGCGACTTGATCTGATCGCGAATCGGGCGGATTGCTTCAATGCCCTGCCCTGCAGGATCATCTAACTTCCAATCCAAATAACGTTTACCAGGATAGAAGGGGCAGGCATCTCCACATCCCATGGTGATAACAACATCAGAGGCTTCTACTGCTTCATTGGTTAGAATCTTCGGACTCTGCTGACTTAAATCTATTCCCTCTTCATTCATTGCTATAACTACAGCAGGATTTATTGAATCTGCAGGAGCAGAGCCAGCACTTCTCACTTCAACCCAATCACCAGCAAAGTGCTGGAGAAATCCTGCCGCCATCTGAGAGCGACCTGCATTATGAACACAAACAAATAAGACCGATGCCCTTTTGTCGCTCAAAGCGAAAGACTCTTTCTGTTTCTCAAGAATCCCAGTACCAGTAGGGATCCAAGTAATTGCGCAGAGATAAATCCAAGAATTGATGAGCTTGCGATTCCAGCAGGTGCTTGGGTGAAGAAGCGAGCGATAGTCACTGCAGGATTGGCAAAGGATGTAGAGATGGTGAAAAAGTATGCGCCAAAAATCCACATTGGAATCAACTTCCAAACGTGTTTCTTCCTTGCACTAAATGCGAGAAAGACCAAACCTGAGGTTGCAATGACCTCGCCAAGTAATTGAGCCAAGCCTTCTCTCTCAATCGAACTGCTAGCAAAAGCAACCTCTTTGAACATTAGATTTGCCAGGGCGACACCAAACATTGCTCCGAGCGTCTGCGAAACTAAATAGACCAGAGCTTGAGGACTTTTAATCTTGCCGAGCAAGAGAGCAATAATCGTCACGACAGGATTGAAATGAGCTCCACTAATATTTAGCGCGCTTCTGATGATTAAGGCTAGAACAACAGCGGTGACAGAGGCATTTATCAACAGCGCAAGAGCACTATCTTGCGTTAAGCGCTCGGCCATAAAAGATGATCCAACGACTGCAAGTAAGAGAGTTGCAGTGCCAAAGAACTCTGCTAGAGCTTTTTTATCGATCATGAGATTAGCCACGTTTCTACTAGGGTAAATGTCGCGATTGCAAAGACGAAGAATGCAAAGGCCTTCTTAAGAGTAGCTGGCGAGATATTAGAGCTATGTCTTGAGGCGAGGCGCGAGATGACAAGGGCCATGAGTGCAACAACTAAAGGAATCGACCAATTGACCTCATCCCAATGGCGGAAGTGAGCAAAGAATCCAGTTAAGGTATTAATTGCAATTATAAATAAGGAGGTACCAGCAGCTTTAGCAGGAGCCACGTTATAGAAGAGGATCAAGATTGGAATAGCCAAGAAACCACCGCCAATACCGAATAGTCCAGTAATTGCTCCAATAACTAGGGAGATAGCAATTAGCGCAAGCGGTGAAACTTTGCGCTCACTTGATTCCTTGGGGGCTGGAATTAGCATCGATGTTCCAGCTACAACAAGAACTAAAGCAAAGCCAGTAAGAATTGCCTGCTCTGGAATTTGTGGCAGGAAATATGCACCGGTGAAGTTAGTGCTAAGTCCTATGGCCCAAATAACAAGGGCCTCTTTAATTAGGATCTCGTTTTTTCTAAGTTTTGGTAGCGCTCCAGAAGCTGCGCCAACAAAGACAACGATGAGAGCAGCTGTTGTCGCTTGAACCGGATTAAATCCAAAGATGTAAATGAAGGCCGGAACTGCCAACATTGATCCACCAGCTCCGACATATCCTAAAATTGCTCCAATTGCGATACCAGTAAGAATTGCAAGAACTATCTCCATTGGAAGAGGCTATCTGACACAATAGAAAACCCCCGCTAGTGATACCTAATAGCGAGGGTTTCGCCTCAGAATTCAACTGATGTTCAACTAGAGATTAAAGATTCCCTCTGTGATTGTTGGGCCAAATTCGCCGCCAGTTCCAACCAAAACAAAGATAATCAAAGAGGCCCCAGCAAGGGCAAGATTCTTCATAAAGCTAGTCATCTCAGACTGCTTGGCCTGTGCATCTGTTACCGTCCAGAAGTCATGCATTTTAAATGCTGAGAGAAGAAGGAAAATAGCGAGTAGTAGCGCACCTAAATCAGCGTAGATACCTAGAGCTACATAGAGGCCACCAATAATCAACATTAGCCCGGTGGCGATTACAGATAACTTAGCTGCTGGAACTTTCTTATATTTGGCATATCCCGTCATTGCTTCAAGCTTTGTTAAGTGGGCTACTCCTGATGAGATGAACAGAAGTGAGAATAGAACTCTTCCAAGTATTAAAACGATATCCATTAAGACTCCTTATCTAGATAGAACTAATCAATAAATGGTAGGGCATTTGACATGAAAATCCCCGCTAATCCATCGGCGATGTTGCCACCGAGATTTAGCGGGGACTTTCATCAGATTACTTCTTTAGGGTAGCCAGGTGAAGCGACCTTCCCCGGTTGTCTTGCTATAGCGAACATCACTTGATGGTATCTCTGGAAGCCCCGCTGCATTCTTTGGGAAACTTAAGAGATAGTCATAGAGCGCTTGTTCGTAGGAGACACCAAACCCAACTTTTACCAGTTTGGCTAGCGTTGGATAATTATCTCCACCTTCTGCTGTGAAGTTATTTGTCACAACCGTAACAGCTGGAGCATTTGCTACTACCGCTCCATCCTTAACTAGCACGCGGCCATCTAAAAGAGTGACATCTTTTACTCTAGTTCCGGCAGTAGTTACATTTCCAGCATAAGAATCACCGGTTGGATTTGAAACTACTATCGCAGTTCCGGCTCTTGAGCAGGTTACCTTCATTCCGGCCACTTGCAGGAACTGTCCGCCGCCAGATGTGCTAACAGAGCAGGATCTTTCAAGAATTTCCTTGATGTCTGCAGCGCTAACACTTGTAATCGCAACTAGTCGATTATCAAAGGGTAGAAGATCAAAAGTGTTGCCTCGGCTAATTGCTCCTACAGCGCCAGTTGTTGGCAGAGTTACTCCACCATTTTGTCTGATACCTCCACCGTTTTGCAGAGCTACTACCGGGTTAGCACTTCCTGCTGCTGGAAGGCTTGCTCCAGCTGCTCTGGTGTTATAAGCATGTATGAATGAATCAGCAACTAAGTTTCCACCATTTGTCTCAGCAGTTCTTACTCCAAGAACAGTGGCGCTACCACGGTCTGTAGCAAAGACAATCTGACTTGAAGCAATTGGTTTGGCAAATCCAGTCAAGCAGGCATTTAATGGCACTTCAACAGCGCTTACAATCCTGGCATCAGGAGTTACTGCATCGCTTACACCTAGAGCCTTTGAGACAGAAGATGAAGGGATAACTCGTCTTGGATAAGAAGTTGTTTTGTTATAGGAACTAACTTTTCCTTTGGCATCAAATGTGACATCAAAGCGACCTAGATAGCTGTAATTTCCTTTAGTTGTGATGAGGGGAACATCTACGCCATCGGCATCCTTAACCATCTCAGGATATTTGCCGACCGGCTTTCCCTCACCAGGAATTAACTGAGTTGTTTCAGCTACATCTGGGTTTGTTAATAGGTCATCGCCGCCTCCAGCAATAGCGATATCAACGTTCTTTAGAAGCGCAATTAGCTGCTTGTCATAGGCAACACCCTGTAAGTGGCTGACCAAAATGATCTTATTAACGCCCTTTGCTTGAAGTTCTGCAGCTTGCTTATTTACTAGAGCTGCAGTTGTAGCTATATCTGAAGTTGTTAGCTTAGAAGTTCCAGGCGAGGAGATTGTTCTAAGAGTGGGAGTAATGGCGCTAACCACACCAAAAACTGCTCCAGTGGTGTAATCCTTATGGACATACGATTGACCAAGTTTTTTGCCAATCATAATTCCACGAAGAATCGGCTCTTTCTTGCTCACCATGGAAGATAGGTCAGCATTAGCGGTGAAATCCATATTTCCTGAAATGAATGGATAGCGATTCTTGCTTGAGAAGGATTCGATATAACGTTTTAGAAATCCAGTTCCATAATCAAATTCGTGATTGCCTAGGACATGAACGTCATATGGCATCAGAGATTGCGCAACGCCATCATAAACAGTGGCAGCTGAGGAATTGTTTGCTGGCTCAGAACAAATCAAGTTCTTGCTAGCAAGGAAAGAGTCACCAGCATAAACAGAGAGCAGAGCATTTCTTGCAGATTTAGCTGCTTTGACCTCACGCTTCATAACTGATGAAAAGGCTGCAGCGCTGCCATAAATAAGTGTTCCTTGCGCTGTTTTAAATGACTGATCAGGCAAGAGAGCAGATTCGCCATCGTTGTTATGCAGGATGGTTAGAGTGACTGCAGATCCTGAATCGGAATAAAAACTTGCATGAGCAAGTGACATCTGAGCAATTAGTGAGGTTGCTGCTAGCACCACAATTATTTTCTTGAGTTTCAAAGTTTCCTCCACAAGGCTTGGTTGAGTTTTGCGTTAATTGGCATTTCAGGATGGGAAGAGCCTGACAATTGTGGAAACACTATCTATTTGCCTCAGGGCAGATAGCTGAAGTTGGTTAACAGGGTCCTAACTTTTGGTTACTGATTAGGGGCGTATCAGGGGGGGATTTGAGGGGGTCAGGGGGTAGGTATAGTATTCGAACAAATGTTCGAAAAAATGGAGAATCAGCGACCGGAGATCTACCTATCCGGCGGTGAGCCAATTGAGTTCACTTATAAAGGTCAGCGCTATCGAATTTATGCCCTGCTTAGCTCTTGGCGTGAATCTGGTGGTTGGTGGAATAGAGCTAGCGATGG
>CANNDP010000064.1 GCA_947503395.1 Actinomycetota bacterium | reverse complement strand
GTCCAATCTGAAATTGGAAATACTCGCATGCTTTGATCTGGCCTAATTCTTGGGTTATAGGTTCTCCAGAGCTCTGGCCGCTGTGCTCTTGGATCCCAGCGATGACCTGATTCTCTAACGCTAAATAATCTCTCTTTCGCTCTACTTTTCTCTTCATCGCGGCGTGAGCCACCAATAGCAGCATCAAATCCATAGGAATCCAAGGCTTGACGTAGCGCAACAGTCTTCATCACTCTGGTGTATTCAGAAGCGGTAGTTGAAAAAGGAGTTACTCCGTCTCTAACTCCATCTTGGTTTGTGTGAGTCATTAATTTGATCTGATACTTATCAGCCATCTGATCTCTAAATTCAATCATCTCGCGAAATTTCCAAGTGGTATCGATATGAAGCATCGGAAAGGGAACCTGAGCAGGGAAGAATGCTTTTCTAATTAAATGAAGAACTACCGATGAGTCTTTACCGATTGAATATAAAAAGACAGGATTTCTAAAACTAGCTGCAGTCTCTCTTATTATTTCAATCGACTCATTTTCTAAAGATTCGAGAATCTCAGGAGAGCTGCGCATTAGGAAATCCTATTGTCCACAGCTCTATAAATCCTTGATTGGGAAAGTGAGAGTGAATTTGGCGCCCCTGCCTAATTCAGATTCAACTTTAACTTGGCCACCATGAGCTTTCATCACTGCATCAACGATTGATAAGCCAAGTCCAGTTCCCTCAGTCCCGCTTCGCTTGCGAGAGAGATCTGCTCTATAAAAACGTTCAAATATTCTTTCCTGGGATTCAACTGAAATTCCAGGCCCGTTATCTGAAACAGAGATATAGGTTGCTAGCTCATCCTGTTTGGCACTCACAATTATTTTGCTTCCATCGGGAGTATGGATCTGGGCATTTGCAAGCAAATTAGCTATTACTTGATGGATTCGGATGGAATCCCCCAAGAGAAATAGGTCTTCGCTCTCAAGCTCGATAGAGATCTCATGAGTAGACCTTGCTGCCTTCGCTGACTCCACAGCTTCTTTAATCAGCTTGCTGACCTCAACCGGCTCCATCAGCATCTCCGGTGATTGATCTAGTCGTGCAAGAAGTAATAAATCTTCAACTAAAGATGACATCCGCACCGATTCATCTTCAATTCGCCGGATTAGCTCACTGGTATTTTCTTCACCCTTGATAGCTCCCTGACGATGAAGTTCAGAAAAACCTCTTATAGCAGTCAGCGGTGTGCGCAATTCATGTGAAGCATCAGCAACAAAGCGTCGTAATTTATCTTCACTCACAACTTTTACAGCAAATGCTTCTTCAATTCGAGCAAGCATCTGATTTAAAGCTGATGTCAATCGACCAACTTCAGTATCAGTTCGCGCCTCATCAAGACGAGCAGAGAAATCTCCTTTAGCAAAAGCCTCTGCAGTTTCTTCAACTGATTTCAATGGGCGAAGTGAGATATCGATGATTCTCCGAGCAATTAAAGCTAAGACAATTAGCACAATAAATCCCAGGGCAAGAAAAAGGAAACGCAATTGATTCATCGCTTTCTCTACGCCATCTAATGAGATTGCGCAGATGACGCTTCCAAGACTTGAAGGAAGAAGTCGTGCAAGAACTCGATAATCACTTCCTCTGCCTCCAGCATCTAGAGTAAAAGGCTTATCGTTATATTGGCTTACCTCAGCTGGAGTTATCCCAGCTACTAAAGTCTGAATTCTCTGCGGGCTTTGGATATCACCTACTGTTCCTAAAATGTTTCCAGAGGCGTCAAGGAGTGTCACGCTTACTTCAGATGGCACATCACTTAAAGGTTCAAAGGGTTGGAAGAGAGGCTCTTTTGTATTTGTCTCCTCTGGCTCTGCTGCAATTCCTGCGCGATCTAGCCTTAAAAGGGAGCCCCCAGCAACGCTTTCTAACTGGAGATCTACTTGAGCAATAAGAAAGGTGCGAAATGCTGCTTGAGCTGCAAAATCTGATGCAGTAATAGCAAATGCTCCAAGAGCCACAACGCCGATAACTAACCTATTTCGCAGACTCCATTGACCTGGTGTTGGTTTGTATTTGCGAAAGGGTTGATTCATTAATTAATTCTTTGCTGGCAACCTCAAGCGATAACCAACGCCGCGAACGGTATGGATAAGTGGAGGCTCGATCTGATCAATCTTCTTACGAAGATATGAAATATAGGTCTCCACAATTCCAGCATCGCCACGGAAGTCATACTGCCAGACATGATCAAGAATCTGTGATTTTGAAACCACTCGATCAGCATTAATCATCAAGTATCTAAGAAGAATGAATTCTGTTGGAGAGAGATCAATTAGATTCCCAGCCCTACGCACTTCATGCGTTGCCTCATTAAGCTCTAAATCAGCAAAAGATATCAACTCTTCATTAATTGAAGTTTCAATAACTCCAGTTCTACGAAGCAGAGCCCTAAGGCGGGCAACAAGTTCCTCTAAGCTAAATGGCTTTGTGACATAGTCATCTCCGCCAAGAGTTAATCCTTTGATTTTATCTTCAGTTGTGTCTTTTGCTGTAAGGAATAGAACGCCCACATCTTGTCCATCTGCGCGTAACTTCTTGCAAACTTCAAAACCATCGAGATCTGGAAGCATCACATCAAGGATGAGCGCATGTGGTTTAAATTCCTCAGCAACGCGCAAAGCCTCGGCCCCGCTTGCTGCAGTGCGAACTTCAAAACCGACAAAGCGAAGGCTTGTTGTTATAAGTTCGCTAATACTCTTCTCGTCATCAACAACTAGGACCTTTTGGACCTTAACTTCATTTGTTGTGGTCATCGATGGCTCTTTCTTAACTAGAACTGTTGAATTCATTAGTAATCACCTCGAGGCCATCTTGTAGGGCTCACTTTAGAACTTCCTGAGAAGAGGCTGGGCTATCGGGGCGAGTTTTGCCCCTTACCTTGAGGCGGGAATAGAAAGGGGGCTATTTGGGTTCTGGCTAATGCAGTGTTGAGCCACTTCGACTCAATCTTTTGACCGTAGAGGGCTCAATGCTGGAGGGTAACCCCCTTGGAATCCAATAGATAGCTTGAAGGAGCGTAAAGAGATGGCAAGAGCAGTCGGAATCGATCTGGGTACGACCAATAGCTGCGTATCCGTACTTGAAGGTGGCGAGCCCACCGTTATTGCAAATGCTGAGGGTGCGCGCACTACCCCCTCCATTGTTGCCTTTGCAAAAAATGGCGAAGTATTAGTTGGAGAGGTCGCTAAGCGTCAGGCAGTTACCAACGTTGATCGCACCATCCGCTCAGTTAAGCGCCATATGGGAACTAGCTGGAATATAGATATCGATGGCAAGAAATATACCGCCCAAGAAATTTCAGCCCGTATCTTGCAGAAATTAAAGCGCGATGCAGAAGCATACTTAGGTGACACCGTTACTGATGCTGTTATTACAGTGCCAGCATATTTCAATGATGCGCAGCGCCAAGCCACTAAAGAAGCTGGCGAAATCGCAGGTTTAAACGTTCTACGTATTATCAACGAGCCAACATCTGCAGCTCTTGCATATGGCCTAGATAAAGGCGATAAAGAACAGACTATTTTAGTATTTGACCTAGGCGGCGGAACATTTGATGTTTCACTCCTTGAAATTGGCGATGGCGTAGTTGAAGTTAAAGCGACCAATGGTGATAACAACCTTGGCGGCGATGATTGGGATCAAGCACTCGTTGACTTCTTAGTTAAAACATTTGCCGCTAAAAATGGCGTTGATTTAGCAAAAGATAAGATGGCAATGCAGCGTGTAAGAGAAGCGGCTGAAAAAGCTAAGATTGAACTCTCTTCATCTCAGCAAACTTCAATCAATCTTCCCTACATCACAGTAGATGCTGAGAAGAATCCACTTTTCTTAGATGAAACAATTACCAGGGCGCAGTTCCAAGCGATGACTGCAGATCTTCTTGATCGTTGCCGTCGCCCATTCCAATCAGTATTAAAGGATGCCGGCATTCCAATTGCCAACATTCTTCATGTAGTACTAGTTGGAGGCTCAACTCGTATGCCTGCCGTCGTTGATCTAGTCAAAGAGCTAACTGGCGGAAAAGAGCCAAATAAGGGCGTAAATCCCGATGAAGTAGTTGCAGTTGGCGCCAGCCTTCAAGCCGGTGTTATCAAGGGCGAGGTTAAAGATGTTCTCTTGCTTGATGTAACTCCACTATCACTTGGTATTGAAACCAAGGGTGGAATTATGACCAAGTTAATTGAACGTAACACCACAATTCCAACTAAGCGCTCAGAGATCTTTACTACCGCTGATGACAATCAGCCAGCAGTTCAGATTCAAGTCTTCCAAGGCGAGCGCGAGATGGCTGCTTACAACAAACGCCTAGGAATGTTTGAACTAACAGGCATTGCTCCTGCGCCTCGCGGCATCCCGCAAGTTGAAGTCACATTCGACATTGATGCCAACGGAATCGTCCATGTCTCTGCAAAGGATCTTGGAACTGGAAAAGCACAGAGCATGACTATCTCTGGAGGTTCAGCTCTTGCAAAAGATGAGATTGAAAGAATGATGCGAGATGCTGAATCACATGCTGATGAAGATAAGCAGCGCCGTGATGAGGCAGAGACTCGCAACACAGGAGACTCTCTTGTCTATCAGACTGAGAAGTTCTTAAAAGATAATGCTGAGAAACTCAATGAAGGAGAAGCAGCTACCATAAAAGTTGAAGTTGAAAGCGCTATGGCAGAGCTAAAGAAACTTCTTGAGGGCGCAGATTATGCAAGCATCAAGAGCGCAACAACCAAGCTATCTGAAGTAAGTCAGCAATTAGGGGCAGCTTTATACGCTGCTAATGCATCAAGTGCTGAAGCGCCAAAGGGCGATGATGGCGTCGAAGATGCTGAGATCATTGATGAAAGTAAGTAATGAGCGAGGAAACAAATAGCGAAGAAGTAGCATCAGATGAGGCAGTAGCTGAGGTCATCGACCCAGTTACTGCCTTAACTGAAGACCTACAAAGGCTTCAGGCTGAGTTTGCCAACTATCGCAAGCGAATCGAGCGTGATAGAGCGCTAGCTAATGAAGTGGCAATTTCAAGCGTCTTATGTGAGTTTTTAGCCATTCTTG
>CANNDP010000063.1 GCA_947503395.1 Actinomycetota bacterium | reverse complement strand
AGACGCGGTAATAAGGCGAGGCATCTGTGCCACAACCCGCTGTCCACTGCCAGCCATGTGAATTTGATGCCACATCATTATCGATCAGGTATTTCATAAAGAAATTAGCACCATGTTGCCACTCAATGTGAAGGTCTTTCACTAAAAATGACGCGACCACCATTCTAGTTCGATTATGCATCCATCCTTCTTTAACTAATTGGCGCATGGCTGCATCAACAAATGGATAGCCAGTTTTTCCACTAGCCCAGGCTTCAAAGGCCTTCCCTGGTTTTTCATAACGCATTTTTTTGTACTTGGGATCGTAGTAATCGCGGCTAGTGTGAGGATTGTTGTGAAGCACATCGGCATAAAACTCTCGCCAAGCTATCTCTTTACGATAAACCTCATGGCCTTTAGATTGTCCAAGTGAGGCAAGAATAGTTCTGGGATGAATCTCTCCCCAACGAAGATGTGGACTTAACTTACTTGTTCCTTCAATGCCTGGAATATTTCGATTATCGCCATAATCTGCAGCTGAATCTTTTAAAAACTTCTTAAATCTTGTAAGCGCTGCAACTTCTCCCGCTTCCTGTAAAACAATTCCCTCAGGGGCTTTCCAATCTGGAATATTCTGATCACTCTTTTTAGGCGTGACCCAATTAGGACTTTTAGGTGCTGCAACTGGAGCGCGCCAGCCATGAGCTAACCATGCTCGATAAAAAGGGGTATAAACCCGATAAGGCGTTCCATCACCTTTTAAAACTCTTCCTGGAGCAACGGCGTATGAAGATCCAAGTTGTTCTAGTTTGATTCCTGCACTTCTTAGCTCTTCATCTCTTGCATTCCCATAGGGAGCATAGGGAAAAGCTGAGTGAATTGACTTTGTTTCATATCGCTTCATTAAATTTGATAGGACTTCTACTGGATTTCCGCTAATCACATGGAGAGCGCCACCTAGAGACTCATTTAAAGCCCTTAGTGAATTAGCAAGAAAAGCTCTGCGATGATCGCCAGCTCGCTCGGAGATTTCATCATCCAAAATAAATAGTGGGATCACTTCATCTGCCTCATCAAGACAGGCTAGAAGCGCAGGATTATCTGCAAGTCTTAAGTCTCTTCGAAACCAGAAAATAGAGCGCTTACTCATGGCGTGATTCAACCACTACTTTTCATATTTAGCGCTGCGATCTTGATTAAAATAGGCGATAAATGCCAAGGGAGGCACTGTCAGATTTATAAATCTGCCCCTTTAGTTCAGGGCCATATAGGCGCTGCTTCACTTCGGCGATGCCTTCAATTTTGCACTTCTGAGCAGATCGGCTCACTACTACTAAAAGTTTTTCCCGCTTTGATTCTCTTTCAAAAGCCAAGAGTTCATCTTCAATCAATATCCAACGCAGCCCTCCTTGAGCTAAGGCGTGAGACTGGCGTCTAATTTTAATCAGCTTACTAACTTCGCTTAGAAATTCATGATCCCAGCTCTGTCCACTCCAATCGATAGTTCTGCGCCCATCTTCTCCCCACTGTCCTTCTACTCCTAATTCATCGCCTGCATAAATTGAGGGAACGCCAGGATAGGTAAGTAGCAGACCCATGCCAGCAATATGGCGCTTAGTATCTCTTCCTACAACATTTCTAAATCTTGCAGTGTCATGTGAATCTAGTAAGAGCATTGAGGAGACAAAATTTCTCCAAGGAATAGTTGAAGAAAACTCTTTCATTGCCGAAACCATTTCGCCAGCAGTAAAACGAGGAATCGATACTGGGACACCAAAGAAAGCTTTCTCAACTTCAGCTCTATGGTTTAGCCATCCCCAGATAGGACGCATAAAGCCGTTGTAGTTCATAGTTCCATGCCAGCCAAATCCATCTAAATCACTGGGGAAATGGTCTGCATTTTCTGCAACTAACCAAGCTTGACTATTGCTCTCCTGCAGCGCTTTCCTTACGCCAGCAATAACCTCGCCGTTGATGTCTTCTCCTTTGTAGCGACCAGTCATATTGCCAACATCTATTCGCCATCCGGAGAGGCTGTAAGGTTTCTTCAGCCACTTCTTAACTATTGAATTCTTTCCTTCATACATCAACTCACGAAGTTTCTTTGAGTTGTAATTTAACTTGGGAAGAGAGGCAAGCCCCCACCACCCCTCATATCCATGCTTTACTGACTTATCCCAATAAAAAAACTCTCTCTCCTTAGCCTTCTTTGATTTCAAAGATCGTTGCAACCAACGGTGCTCTCTGCCGCAATGATTAGTGGTTAAATCCCCCATTAAATAAATACCTGCGCTCTTTGCCTTCTTCGCTAGACGTATTAGCGCAGCATCACCTCCAAGAAGTGGATCGACTTCATCGAAGGAACTTGCGTCATATCTATGAGTTGAGCCAGCAGGGAAAATCGGTGTGAAATAAATTCCATTAACTCCTAATTTTTTCAAATACTTCAGATGTTTAGATACTCCATCGAGATCTCCACCAAAGAACTCCACTCCCGTGCTCTTATCTCGTCCTTTAGGAAGTTGATCCCAAGGTCTTGAGACAAATTTTTCAGGTTTTAGGTGCTGATACTTTCCTGATGTTGCAAATCTATCTGGAAAGATTTGATAGAAAATAGCACTTCGAATCCACTTTGGAAAAGCTGGTGTTGCTAGCAATTGAAAGTCACTTGCGCTAGTTACATCATGGCTCTGGAATCCACGAGCATTAAGCCAGGAGTAGGTATCCCCGTTTACTACTAAGAATCGATATGGGGTTTTCAAATTCCTTATCTCAACCTTAACTTGCCACCATTGCTCGCCCTTAATAATGCTTCGCTTCATTGGAAAGAAACGTGGCTCTCCATCGTGATAAAGCCTTAATATCGCTTGCTCGATTGGGAAATTAGAACCTGCGCGAAACTTAAAGGTTACTCTCTCTTCTAATTTGGGCGAACTTGAGCTTAAGTAAAGTTCACTGCCATCATGGTGTGGCAATATTGAAAGCGATTTCTCGAAGCTCATTTTTCCCTCCGTTCGAGCCAATAACACTTGCCTTTACTTCAATCGGACCAGAGTATTCGTTGGGATCAATAAAGACATTAAAAGGTTGATTAAGGTCAACACCAAGAGTGCTCCATTTGCTATCACCTTTTGTTCTTATAAAGAACTCTGCTATTGCTAGATCTTTGCTCTCAACTTTTAAAGAAACGTTAAAGAAGCCACTTAGAAAGTCCTCTTTTGCAGAGAGTTTTCCAAGCTTTATTCCTCTCTGGTTTATCTCACTTTCCGCCCTTAACACAGCTGAACTAAGTCCATCTAGCTTAAGAGTTAACTCACCGCTCTTGCTATTAAACAATTTACCACTGATTAAGTCTTTCCATTTTCCACTGGTAGCTGTTGAGATTTTTACCGTGCTGGTCTTTGCGCTATTGTTTAGAACTACCAGATACTCTCTCTTCTCACTTATTGCTCGCTTTGAAAATGCAAAAACTGAGCCCTTGGCATATCGAATCTGCATCTGCTCATTTGCCAAAGCCGGATGGGCTTTTCTCAGTTCAGATAAAGTGATTAGATGCTTGGCAATTGGATTTGAGAAGGTATCGGCGAAGGAATCAGCGCTACCAACTGGTTTACCAGTAACTCTGGGCTCTTGCTTCCAAATTTCAACCTTGGTTGGAAACAAATCTTGGCGAGCTAATTGATCTCTACCATTGCCACTTCCAAGGATTCCGACTTCGTCCCCGTAGTAAACCGTTGGAACCCCACGACTTAGATAGAGCAGCGTATTGGCCAGTTTTACTCTAGAGAGAAGTTGCCCTGGTGGATTTACCTTCACGCGCTCAATAAGAAAATTTGCTCGTCCCATATCGTGATTACCTAGAAAAGTAACTAGATTTGAAGCTGAGGTAGTTGCGCTGGTGTAATAATCATCATAGGCAAAGAGATTTTTTAGGATTGAAGCGTTAGAACTAGAGGCGGCGTAATCAACAGCAACTCTTTGAAACGGAAAATCTAGAGCGCTTTGCATTTTATTAACTCTGATATATGGCATCAGGGCAATTGGGCTTGGCTCCCAAACTTCACCAAAGATTGTGAAGTTGGCAATGCCTGATTTTTCTGCAAGCTGATTTATCTGCGGGCTCCAGTTTTTGAAGAACTGATCATCTAGATGCCTGGCAGTATCAACGCGAAAGCCAACAAATCCATATTTTTCAATCCAATCGCCATAAATTGCAGCAAGTCCGTTATATACCTCGGGTTTTTCGGTAGCTAGATCATCTAACCCAAAAAAGTCACCATCTCTGACGCATGCCCCAGGGCTCCAGCAACTATTCATATCTCCATAGTTATGATAATTACTTATCTCATTAAGCCAACTTGGATTCTTTATATTTTTATACTTATCTGGGATATAGGCATCTCGATTGTTATACCAAACTATATCTCCGGTGTGATTGGTAACTACATCAAGAATTAGTTTTAATCCCAACTTCTCGGCACAGTTTCGAAGCGCCATTAAGTCTTCTCTGCTGCCTAAGTGAGGATCAACGCCAAGAAAATCAACGCCCCAATAACCGTGATATCCAGCGCCACCATCAGTTGGTGGTTGTTGCGTCACTAACGGAGTTAGCCAAATCGCAGTAAAACCTAATTTCTTTAATCTTGCTAGTCCGTCATCATCAACACAGTTACCGGTAAGGCCCTTTAAATCTCCACCATGAAAAAAAGCAGTATGAGTTGGATTAAATCCTGGCAAGTCATCATTACTTACATCACCATTTCGATAGCGATCTGGCATAACAAAGTAAATAACCTCTTTATCTATTCCGGTTCTTGCAATGTCTACCTTTGGAGTTTGGGCATGAAGAGATGTAAATGGCGCAAGCAGTAAAGCAAGTAGTACAAATAAGGCCAGCCTTGAAAGCTTCATTAGCCCTTAACAGAACCAGCAGTTAAGCCACTAATAATGTATTTCTGCAGGCTTAAGAAAATAATCACGATTGGTATTGAGGCAATTATCGATCCAGCCGCAAAAGGCCCCCAATTCTCAGAATATTGGCCGCCAATAAATTGTTGTAGACCAACAGCAACTGTTCGGCTCTCTACTTCAATCAAGAATAATCTAGCTAAAATAAATTCATTAAATGTTCCAATAAAGCTTAAGAGTGAAACAA
>CANNDP010000062.1 GCA_947503395.1 Actinomycetota bacterium | reverse complement strand
TTTGATCCAAGAGTTCTAGAGCGCGTGCAATCACGCATGCGTGAGGAGAAATCCTTTGTATGTGTGAATACTTCAGCAACATCGGATGAGGAAATTAAATACACCGTAGATTCAAATGGGAATATTAGTTCTTTATCCAAGCAAGTAGTCAATGCCTTAGGCGAAGCAGTGGGGATTAATTTTATCGGTAAGGGTGAAAAAGCAGCCGTAATTAAACATCTTGAGGAATGTGCTGACAATGACTATTTTGAACGAGGCCTTGAATTAGCTATAGAGAAAGCAGGCATAAAACTGGAGCCTGTTGATATTTCTGATTTGTTTGCTGTTGAAGTTGATTTTCAAGCCGATTTAGAGAGAGCAAATAAAGGGCTGGTCTAAATCTGATTTCGGGTACGAGAAATTTGCACTCGCAACTTTCTCTGATAACGTTTGACTAAATTCTTTTTTATCCAGCTTAACGGTAGCCTCTTAATTAAATCTTTATCAAATGCCAACATTGCTTGAGCAATATGCGCTATCGATATCTCCGTTGGATAAAGCGGATCGCCCTCGGGCACCGATGCTGAATCTAAAGTACTGATATCCCCAATAATTGTTGCTCCGCTTGCTACGAGCTCACTTTTATTCTGCGCGCCAATCTCGTTACCTTTATCTATTGCCCATTTAGGGGTTAGTAACTTAGCCGAATCACTTGGATACTTAATCTCATCAGTTAATCGTCTTATATACCCATCCCTGATAAAGATCTCATATTCATTCCAGGTTCTGTCTTTGGGAAATTGTTTATTTAATTCTATAAGTAGGGCTATCTCTGCAAGATTTAAAGAACGGTTACTACCTATTTTTTGAGGCTTGATAAAGTCTTTGGGTAGTCCTAAATATTGATTAACTGAGTCATATAGAAATTCTGGTTTTGATTCATCCACAATTAGTACAGTTACGTTTTCTGTTCCTAAGACCTTTACCCACTTTGAAACCACCTGTCCATGGAAATGACGCATCCAGAAAGTTGGATTAATCTTAGACTCGCCAGGTTTATCTAGTACTGAATGTAGCCAGGCCACATAATCTGCCGTAATTCCATATTTTAAATATTGTTGATAAGAAGAGCCAAGAAGTTTTACAAGAGGCCTAACGGTAAAGAGCGCTTCGATTCTTCTTCCTTTGATCTCATTAAAGATTGTTTGTACATGTTCTGTATCCAACTCAGAGAAGAATTCGCTACTGAGTAATATGGTTTCCGATTTATCTGCATTAATGGCCTTTACTAGACGAGTCCATTCTTTCTTTGAAGTTTTCTCACCGCCTTTCTTATCCCAGCCCCACATCCTTTGAGATAGAGCCCAGGCAATCCGATGATGAGCTTTTCTTCCAATATTTGGATAGACAATTCCATTTCGCCTTAACTCAAGGCTTTGAGAATCAAAGGATTCCTGCAGAGCAGTAGTTCCTGATTTGTGAAATCCTGCATGAATTACTAAACGAGGTTCGCTCATTAGGCGATTATTCTATGAGTCTTTACTTCTATAGTGAGTTAAGGGATCAGTTTTCATCATAAAGTGCTGAGAATTGCTGCCTTAACGCCTTGAACGAGATCCTTTAATGCCCAGCTAGGTTGATTTGGATATTGGGTTATTTGCTCATTCACTAATGGAAGGTGAACAAAGCCAGATTTAACTCCACTTTCAAGAAGCTTATGTTGGAGATGATAAAAAATGTGATTGCAGAGAAATGCTCCAGCAGATAAGGAGATTTCACTTTCTAGCCCGCACTCTTTGACCGCTTCAACCATTTTTTCGATTGGCAGAGTGCTGAAATACCCATCCGCGCCCTTTTCAATAATTACCTTATTTACTCTCAATTCCCCTGCGTTGTCGGGGATTCGAGCTGAATCAAGATTTATTGCAATCTTCTCTGGAGTTAAAGCTTTTCTGCCTTCAGCTTGTCCGAAGGTAATTATTATCTCTGGATCTATTTCTTTAACTTTAGAAAGCAGAACATCTGCTGCTTTACCGAACTCGACAGGAAGAATTACTGTAAAAAGCTCTAGTCCTGTAAAGCTCTCTTTGGAAATTGCTTCCACTACAAGTTGGGAGGAGTTCAAATTAGATCCTCCAAATGGCTCAAAGCCACTTATTAGTACTCTTCTCTCGATAGACAATTTAAATCTCTAGATTAACTAAACACCGAGAAATGCTGCGCCGACCAAAAGTGTTGCCCAGAGGATGTGAAGTGGCAACATCCATTTAGCTATAGTTTCGATCGCTGTCTTTTCAGATTCATCAGTGACTGAATCACTTCTTATTTGTAGTAACTCGCGAAGACCAACAGACAGGACCAGTAGGGTTGCCACCCATGCCACCATGCAATATGGACAAAGGGCGCCGATTTCAAAAATAGTCTGAAACGCTAGCCAATGGCAAAAAATAACAGCAAGCACGGTGCCTGAAACTAGAAGTTGCCAAAATAGCTTAGGAAAGTTGACTCGCAAAAACATGGCAACAGACAATGCAATCATTATCGCAAAAGTTGCAATTCCAATCAATGAATTAGGAAATCCGAAAACCTCTGCTTGCTCTGAAAGCATCACACTTTTGCAATTTATACTGGCATTTATATTGCAGGATGGAGTAAATCCTGCATCTTTTAAAACCTTAAATTTGTCAATTGTTAAAATGAATGAGGCTAGAAAACCGCTAATGCCGGCAACAATTAAGGCCCCAGCAGAAATACGACTATCTGATCTCATAGTCGCAGTATAAAGTTATGGCGTGATCTACGCACTCTCACGCATAACTACAGTCTTTCTTCTCGCTTTCGCTCAGTTTTTTCCTATCGCTGTGGCAGCAGAGGCGGAATTGAAATTATCCATTCAGGCTCTAGACATCAATGAAACTCTGGTTGAATCTTCGCGAGGAGCAGCACTTGCAGTTTTAAGTGATGGATCTTTACTTCTGGCGGGAGGAAACGCAGGTAATCTTCTTTATCGTTTCAACGATTCGTCTTTGCAATTAATTGGCGAACTCTATAGCCAAGCTGAGCGAATTCGAGACTCACGCTTTGGCCCAACGGATGTAGCGGTATTGAAGCAAAGTACTAAAGACGTCGAGCTTCTGATCTCCTATCCGCAAACTAATAAGAAAAAGAGTTGCGTGAGATTGGTAGTTTTTCGTTACAGCTTAAATCTTGAGAAGGGCTCTGTGCTTAAACATGAGAGATGGTTTCAAGGCAAGCCCTGTGTCCCTATCGGCGCTGTACAACATGCGGCCGGCAGAATTGAAGTAATTGATTCCAAGAGTGCCTATCTCACAACTGGTGATCTAGGTTTTCGCCGAATTAATCAGGTCTCAGCGCGGGGCTATCTTGGCGGGGTATTCAAAATTTCTAAGAACAAAATAATTCAGATTTCGCGCGGCCATAGAAATCCACAAGGGATTGTGAGGGTTGGAGATAACATTTATATTTCTGAGCATGGCCCACATGGCGGGGATGAATTAAATCTGATTGAAGCTAATAAAGATTATGGGTGGCCTTTTGTAACATATGGAAAGCCATACACTTCAGGCGATTATGTAATACCAACAAAGACAGGAACGCATGTTGGTTATCAAGAGCCGATATACCAATGGAGCCCCTCAGTGGCACCTACAGAACTAGTTTTACTTCCTAAAAACAGTATTTGGGGGAATCTATCTAATTACATCGTGATGGGAACTTTAGCTTCGCAATCGCTATTTTTTATTGAGTTACAAGATCAGAGTAGCGTAAGTAAAGTTCATGCTTATTTAGTGAGTGAGCGGCTCAGAGACTTAGAAGTCCTTCCAGCTGGCGGATTAGTGGCCACCACTGATGCAGGAAAGCTTTTATTCATCACTCCTACTAGATAGTAGGGCTAGAAGCCTTGTATTCTCATTACCATGTATAACGATGAAGATTGGAAAGACGACCTTCGAGAAAAGAAGCGTTTAAGTGATGAAGAGATTCATAAGAATAAAAGATCTTGGAAGAAACTTTCCTTTGTTGCGTTACTAATAATTGCTGTTATCGGAGTCTTTAAAGGCTAATTATCTGGCCAATTAGAAGTTAAGTCATAGAGAAGTAGAAGGGCTGCCGAGAGGATCCCTCCAACCCAAATTCCCACTCCAACGCCCCATTGCAACTCAATGGAAGCCCAAACAGTTGCGATAAAGATAGTAACCATCGCCAGATCAAAGATCACTCTCTCTTTTGAATTCATGGCATAAGCATAGAACAGAGTGATTTAAATACGAAGTAGGTCAATGGTCTTGCTATAGATTGAGCGCATTAAGTTGGTTAATCCTGAAAGGTTGCTTAAAAACCATGCGTTTTCTTATTAATGTAATTGAAAGCATAGAAAAGCCTGCACATTCAAGGCAGGAAATCGAAGCAATTGATGCCTTTAATGATGAGATGGTCGCCGCGGGACAGCGGGTATTAGCTGTTGGGATTGCTTCTCCAGATAATTCAATTCTGATTGATAATCGGGATGGAGATATTAAGTACATTAATGAGAGTTTTAATGACTCCAGCGAGTATGTAAGTGGTATTTGGATTATTGATGTCCCAACTAGAGAGATTGCCTTAGAGCTAGCAGCTCGAGGTTCAAAGGCCTGTAATCGCAGAGTTGAGTTAAGACCATTACTAGGTTAGTAGATCTGCTTAGAAAGCTTCTACAAGTTATTCTTGGAATTACTCTTATCTATACCGGAACGCTACATCTAACAACGCAAAGATTAGAGTTCCAAGCTCAAGTTCCACCTTGGTTAGGTCTTGACCCAGATTTTGTAGTACTTGCCTCTGGCTATGTTGAGATAGCACTTGGTATTTCATTGCTTACTTTGTGGAAATTTCGCAGAGAATCTGGATTAGCCACAGCGATCTTTTTTATTCTAATTTTCCCTGGAAATATCCGTCAGTATGTTGATGGCATCGACGCCTTTGGTTTAGATACCGATCGAAAGCGAGCAATTAGGCTGCTATTTCAACCGCTCTTAGTTTTGTGGGCGCTCTGGTCAACTGATGCTATAAAGAAATATGTCTTGCGCGCCCGTAGGGATTCGAACCCCAAACCTTCTGATCCGTAGTCAGATGCTCTATCCGTTGAGCTACGGGCGCAATTAGCCTGCGAAGCCTAGCATTTCTTGTATATCAGTAATTTTCACGCGAGGTTTTCCCTGGGCTTCGCCAGCTGATATCTCAGCGTTATTTATCTGCTC
>CANNDP010000061.1 GCA_947503395.1 Actinomycetota bacterium | reverse complement strand
TATCCTTAACCCATGGCAGAGCGCGATATTAATGGTGAGATAGCTGCCCTTGATGCTACTTTGAAATCAATAGAAGCCGTTTTAGATTTAGGTAAGTTAAGAAAAGAGCAGGTGGAGCTAGAGACGCAAGCAGGAGTTCCCGATCTTTGGAGCGATCCAGAAGCAGCGCAGAAAGTAACGAGCGCACTCTCAAGGGTAAATAGCACGATAAATAAGGTAAGTAGCCTTAGATCAAGAGTCACTGATCTTCCGATTATGTTAGAACTTGCCAATAATGAGTCAAGCGATGGAGCAGAACTGGAAATTCTAAAAGAGTTAGATTCTTTGACTTCAGCAATTTCAGATCTTGAAATACAGACGCTATTAAGTGGTGAATATGACCATCGAGATGCGCTAATAACTATCCGCTCAGAAGCTGGCGGTGTTGATGCCTCCGATTGGGCGGAGATGGTTTCAAGAATGTTCTTCAGATATTGCGAGCGCCACAATTATGGAGTTAGTGTTCTAGAAACCTCTTATGGTGAGGAGGCTGGAATCAAGTCAACTACCTTTAAGGTAAGTGGCCCATACTGTTATGGCACCCTCTCTGTTGAGCAGGGGACTCATCGATTGGTGAGAATCTCGCCATTTGATTCACAGAATCGGCGCCACACATCCTTTGCTGGCGTTGAAGTTGTCCCAGTTGTTGATCAAAGCGATGACATTGAAATTGATGAGAAAGATATTCGAATCGATGTTTATCGATCATCAGGGCCTGGAGGGCAGGGAGTTAATACCACTGATTCTGCAGTTCGAATTACTCATATCCCCACCGGAATTGTCGTTTCGTGTCAGAATGAAAGATCGCAAATTCAAAATAGAGCAACTGCAATGGCAGTGCTCCAATCAAAATTGCTAGAAAGGCGTAATGCACAGGAGAGGGCAAAAATTGATGCGCTCCGCGGTGATACATCAGGTTCTTGGGGGAATCAAATTCGATCCTATGTGCTTCATCCCTACCAGATGGTCAAGGATCATCGCACTGATTTTGAAACTGGCAACACCCAAGCGGTTCTAGATGGCGATCTTGATGGATTTATCTCCGCTGGAATTCGATGGCGTAGAGAGAGAAAATAAAGCAGGATTTATACGCTCAATTGGTAATTCTGCGTTATTTCTCACCCCAATTCCGCGGGTTTATCCGCAGCTTTCTTACTAGCTCTACCTAAAATCACACCCGTGATTCGTTTTGAGAACGTAACTAAGGGCTATGCCAAAAACGACCGACCCGCTTTAGATAACGTCTCGATTGCAATCGAGAAGGGTGAGTTTGTCTTTTTGGTAGGACTTTCCGGCTCTGGAAAATCTACATTCCTTCGACTTGTCTTAAGGGAGGAGCGACCAACTTCTGGAACGATTCATGTTGCAGGAAAAGATTTGGGAACACTTTCTAGCTGGAAAGTTCCGGAGCTAAGGCGCCAAGTTGGTACGGTATTTCAAGATTTTCGTCTGCTGCCAAATAAAACTGTTGCTGAAAATGTTGCCTTCACCTTGCATGTATTAGGTTTTTCAAAGAAAGAAATTGCTCGCGAAGTTCCAGAAGTTCTAGAGTTAGTTGGCCTTGAGGATAAATCTGATCGAAAGCCTGGAGAGCTCTCAGGCGGGGAGCAACAAAGGGTTGCGATAGCAAGGGCTTATGTGAGTAATCCTGCCATTCTTATCGCTGATGAACCAACAGGAAACTTAGACCCTGCAACCTCTGTTGGAATTATGAAGCTACTTGATCGAATCAATCGCGAGGGAACTACTGTGGTTATGGCTACTCATGACTCTGGAATTGTTGATCAGATGCGCAAAAGAGTTATCGAATTAGATAAAGGTCAAGTTATCCGCGATCAGGTTCGTGGAGTTTATGGATATACGGGGTAGCGATGCGCGCTGGATTTATTCTTAGTGAAGTAGGCATTGGCCTACGAAGAAATCTAACTATGACCTTTGCCGTTGTGGTAACAGTTGCTATCTCGCTATCACTTCTTGGTATTGGTCTGCTTTCTAATTCTCAAGTTCGAGTTATGAAGGATTATTGGTATGACAAGATTGAAGTCTCGGTCTATCTCTGTGGTTCTCTCTCTGACTCACCTTCTTGCGCCGGAGGAATCATTACCTCAGAGCAGAGACTTGAGATTCAAGCAGATCTTGAAGAACTACCAGTTGTCGAAACGGTTTATTACGAATCACAGTCAGAGGCATTTGAGCGCTTTCAGGAGAGATTTAAAGATTCAGCTATTTCACAAAATGTCACTGCAGATCAATTGCCAGAGTCATTTCGTGTAAAGCTAACTGACCCTACGCAATTTGCAGTAGTGCAGAGCGCCTTCTCAGGTCGGCCTGGAGTAGATGTAGTTCAAGATCAGAGATCAATTCTAGAGAAATTCTTTAGGTTACTAAATGTTTTGCGCGATGGAGCGTTAGCAATTGGATTTGCCAGCGTGCTAACCGCTGCGCTATTAATTAGTAATACTTTAAGAATTGCTGCCTTTAATAGAAGACGAGAGACAAATGTAATGAAATTAGTTGGAGCAAGTTCTTTCTCTATCCAACTACCATTTATTCTCGAAGGTGTTTTCTCGGCAATTATTGGTTGGGGATTTTCAGTTGGTCTGCTCTCTTCTTTAAAGTATGTAATCGATGATCGGATTGCGCCGCTTCTAACCTTCACTAACTTCTTTACCTGGAATGATGTTTGGGTTGCATCTGCATATCTTCTTGGAACAGGGCTCTTAGTTTCATCTCTGGCATCGACTTTAACTCTTCGCAAATACTTAAAGGTCTAACTTCACCTTGCCCTATCGCTGAGCGCTAATCAGCTCTCAGTTGAGTTCTAATGTGCTTCTGGGCTACCGTTACCGCCTTGCAACTAGAACTCTTTATCAAATGAGGAAGCAATAGGAGATTTTCAAGTGAGTGAAAAGAAGAAATCACCTACTACTAAGCGTGATGTCATTGGGGGAAGAGCAAGAAAGTCAGATTCTGTTGCATCAAAGACTAGAACTAGTAGCCAAATTAGTGAACAGCCTCTTGTTGATGCATCCTCAAGGGTTGAAAGTCGACAGAAAATAAGTAATCCAGACCTACTTCGAAAAGCCTTACTTGCGATTCTGATTACCTCACTAATTTTTGCGATAGGAATACAGGTTGGTGAGTCGAGAAATAGCAGTTCAGTGGATGAAGCGATAAAGAGCGTAGTTGAAAGTAGCGCCAAAGATATAGATCGTGATGTATTAGAGCGAGCTGCTATTGAAGGAGTCCTTAAAGCATCAGGTGATGAATGGGCTAATTACTTTCCAAGAGAGGCTTTGGAGATATTCAAAGCTCAAAGCTCTAATTCCTTTACAGGAATTGGTATCTACTTGAGTAAATCTCGAGGGGGAGTAATCAGGATTTCAGCAATTCAAGAGGGATCACCTGCAGAAAATTCTGGTCTTGCAATAGGAGATGAGCTAATTGAAGTAAATGGCACTCAAGTAACGGGCGCATCTCTTGCTTCCACCATTGCACTTATTCGAGCAGATATTGGAAAGCGAGTCGATTTACTAGTCGTTAGAAACGAGCAAAGAATTCTCGCATCGATAAAGACTGGCAAGGTGCAGGCAAAGAGTGTTGAACTCACGCAAGTTAGTAGTTCGGTAGCGCTAGTTGAAATTGCCTCCTTTATTTCAGGAACAGCGAATGAGGTTTCAGAGGCTCTAAAGAGCGCTAATTACAAGTCTGGCGTGATAATTGATTTGAGAAATAACTCTGGGGGATTAGTAGAAGAGGCAGTTGCTGTGGCTGAGCAATTTATTGGCAGCGGCATCATTGTTTCATACAAAGTTAACGAATCAGAAAAGGTATTTCGTGCAGTAAATTCAAATCCAATAAAGGTTCCAGTAGTTGTAATTATAAACCGAAACACTGCTAGTTCTGCTGAGATATTAGCTGGGGCATTCCAGGATAGAAATCGAGGCGTAGTTATTGGCGAACGCAGCTATGGCAAAGGTTCAGTTCAAGAGCTCATTTCACTTGATGATGGTTCAAAACTTGAGCTAACTGTTGCGCTATTTCTAACTCCATCGGGTCGCATCATTGAGGAAGTTGGAATAACTCCTGATCTGGCAGTAGCCCCTGCTGAGATTGGCCTTAAATCACTCCAGGTCTTAGGCGGTTTAGCATCCTTTATCTCAAAGGATTAACTCAAAGCAGTTAGTTAGCAGGGATATCTCGGCCAGGAGAGATACCCTTAAGCCGTGGTAAAAGAAATAGGAAAGAAATTAATTGCCCAGAATAAGAAGGGGCGACATGACTATTTCATCGATGAGGTTTTTGAAGCAGGACTAGTCCTTGTTGGCACCGAAGTTAAGTCTCTAAGGGCTGGAAGAGCAACGCTTACTGATGGTTATGGAATGATCCAAGATGGCGAAATCTATCTAAGCGGTGTCCATATCCCTGAATATAACGAGGGATCTTGGACCAACCATGAACCAAGGCGAAATAGAAAACTATTAATGAGTAAACGAGAGATAAATCGCCTAATTGGAACTTTAAAAGAAAGTGGACTTACTCTCATTCCGCTCTCACTTTATTTTAAAGATGGCAAAGCAAAAGTTGAGATTGCACTAGCTAGAGGCAAGAAAGCTCACGATAAGCGTGCAACTTTGATGGAGAAACAGGCAAACCGCGAGATTGATCGAGAACTCTCTCATCGCTCAACTGGAAAAAGTAGTAGGGGAAAGTCAAAGAGATACGAAGATTGATTCTCAGTTATAGCGCTACTGAGCGTATCTGCTAGGTTTTTTGAAGTCCTATCTCTGCTCTATAATTTGCACACAGCTTCTAATCCACGTTAATCGCGGGGGTGAACGGTCTCGACTTCGTTTGTTGAGCCAGGGGAAGCGGGCCGAGGAAGCCGGGATGATCTCGTTAACCACAAAAACCCGTGCACACATACAGACGCAGATAAAACTTCGTCTGATTACCGCCTCGCTGCCTAAGCGAGCTAAGTAATCCGTTGGCCTGAGCGCGCTCCCCGCCTCAGAATCCAACGTCGATAGGGGGGCTTACTAACCGAAGTTGTTGTGGCTATCGGTAAGGAAATCTTTCACAACTGAGTCTGTCGGTTACTAGCGTGCGAGAGAACCGGGACAGAGAAAACGAATAGCGCGCTACGCCCGTAGAAGCCCTGTTTCAGTGTCGAAGGACCCGGGTTCGATTCCCGGCACCTCCACCAGAGAAACTCCTTAAAGAAAATTTAAGGAGTTTGTTTTCTATATCTCTTCAATTGCCAGAGAGATCCAAGGCCAGTGCTTA
>CANNDP010000060.1 GCA_947503395.1 Actinomycetota bacterium | reverse complement strand
AAGGTTATAACTTAGGTCGCCTCTTTGTGATGGATGGTTCAAAGAGATCATCGAAGGCAAATGCTTTTTTTAGCGGACTCGGTTCAAGCAAGACTATCGTCTTATTTGATACCTTGATTGAGAAACTGACCACTACAGAGATCATTGCAGTTTTAGCTCATGAAATTGGTCACTACAAGAAGAAACATACTCTCTCAATGTTTATCTTTAGCAATATCCAAACCTTTGCAACTTTTGCTCTCCTTGGATTTCTACTTGGCTATCCAGAGCTCTCAACCGCACTTGGTGCAAGTGAGAGTAGCTTTCATCTCTCAGCGCTGACCTTCTTCATTCTCTTTACTCCACTTAGTATTTTCCTAGGGTTAATAAATAACACCTGGTCTCGCCATAATGAATATGAGTCCGATACCTTTGCTAAGCAAACTTACAAGGTTGAACCAATGAGAAGCGCTTTAAGCAAAATTTCAACCGATAGCCTTGCAAATCTCTCGCCCCATCCTGCTTATGTAGCATTCAATTACACCCACCCAACACTTCTGCAGAGATTGAAGAACTTAGAATAAAAAAAGAGGGCCTACCTAAGCAGACCCTCTTTTTTAACTCTTGAGTTTAGATATCGTAATAGAGTTCGAACTCTGCTGGATGTGGACGTAAGCGTACGTAATCAATTTCTGATTTACGCTTCCAATCAATCCACGTATCGATCAAGTCTTTAGTAAAGACACCGCCGCGAGTTAAGAAGTCGTTATCTCGTTCAAGATTATCGATAACCGCATCTAGCGAGCCAGGAACTTGAGCAATTGACTTAGCTTCGGCTCCCTCTAACTCGTAGAGATCTTTATCAACTGGCTTTGGTGGCTCAATCTTGTTTGTGATTCCATCAAGGCCGGCCATCAAGATCGCAGCAAATGCAAGATATGGATTTGAAGATGGATCTGGGCAACGGAACTCAATGCGCTTTGCCTTAGGACTTGATCCGGTAATTGGGATACGGATACAAGCAGAGCGGTTACGAGCTGAGTAAACAAGATTTACTGGAGCTTCATATCCTGGAACAAGTCGCTTATAAGAGTTCACTGTTGGGTTGGTAAATGCAAGTAGTGAAGGAGCATGCTTTAGAAGACCTCCGATATACCAGCGCGCAGTATCTGAAAGATTTGCATAACCATCGCCCCACATCAGCGGTTTTCCATCTTTCCAAAGTGATTGGTGAACATGCATTCCAGAACCGTTATCGCCAAAGAGTGGCTTTGGCATAAAGGTCACAGTTTTTCCAGCAGCCCAAGCAGTGTTCTTAATGATGTATTTAAACTTCATTAGATCATCGCCAGCATGAAGGATGTCATTGAAGCGATAGTTGATCTCCATCTGACCTGCAGTTCCAACTTCATGGTGAGCGCGCTCAACATCAAGACCAACTTTGGCAAGATTCATAACCATCTGATCGCGAAGATCAGCAAATTGATCTGTTGGTGAGACGGGGAAATATCCGCCTTTAATTCTGGTGCGATAGCCACGATTTGGCGTGCCATCAGCATCATCATCAATTCCGGTATTCCAAGCTCCTTCATATGAATCAACTTCATAGAAGCCTGTATTCATGCGAGTCTGGAATTTAACGCGATCAAAGACATAGAACTCAGCCTCAGGAGCAAAGTATGCGGTATCTGCAATTCCAGTAGATCTCATATATTCCACTGCCTTATTAACTATCTGGCGTGGGTCTCTGCTATATGGCGAGTTATCATCAGGATTTACTACTGAGAAATGTAGAACTAGAGTTTTTTCAGTTCTAAATGGATCAATAAAAGCAGTTTCTGGTGCTGGAAGAAGTTTCATATCTGACTCATGAATTGATTGGAAGCCTCTAATTGAGGAACCATCAAACATCAGACCATCTTTAAAGACATCTTCAGTAAATTGCGAGACTGGAACGTTGAAGTGATGCTGCATACCAGGCAGATCGGTGAAGCGAACATCAACGAGTGCGACATTTTCTTTCTTTATATAATTTAAAACTTCTGCAGAATTTTTAAACATTTCTCTCCTGAGGTTTTTTCTTCATCTTTAGCTCCCCGTTGAGCTCTCTAGCAATGGCCCAAACCTAGGCTAGGGCGGTGAAATATCCATAACCGGTGGGTTACGGCTATGTTTCGTAAAACGGGCCTACGGGCGCTTTTTTAGTTAGGTTGAGCCTATGGAACGGGCAGGACTTGGCCGGCGAGTGCTGGCGCTAAGCATTGATTGGGCCATTGCATCATTTACTGCGGCCTTGGTTTATCCCTTGCAAGCAAGCGCGCTTGGCCCATCGTTATTTCGCCTTGGAGTATTTGTCTTAGAGGTTGCCCTACTTACATCACTTGGCGGGGCATCTGCAGGGCAGAGAGTTATGGGCTTAAGAGTTTTAAGTTGGCCAGATAATCTCTTTCTCCGCCCGGGGCCAATTCTGCTTCGCACAATCCTCATAGCACTTGTAATTCCAGCCGTTGTTACTGACAAAGATGGCAGGGGTTTACATGACCGTGCTGCTAAATCTGTTGTGATGAGAGTTAGTAAGAAACGAGCTTAACGAGGCTTAGGCATCCTCATGTTCTTGGGCATCGGACCTTTTGGAAGCGGAATATTAAGCCCGCCAACTGATTTAAGTCTTGCTCGCAGCTCTCGAACCTGAACTGTTGAGAGTTTCTTAGGAAACTTTTTCATTCTCTTCTGTAGTTTTCGAACCGAGACTTGATCTTTCTCATTACCAATTACAAGTTCATGGATTGGAACACCTGGAGCAAAGCGCTCCATCTTCCGCTTCTCATCAGTGAGCAGGGACCTCAGAGCATGGCCACCTTCGCCAACTAGAACTACTCCAGCTTTACCAACTGCGCGATGAACCATATCTTGATTCTTATTAACATTTACTGCTGGAGTAACAGTCCAACCTTTACGAATTGACATTAAAACACTGGCTCCAGCGCCAGGCTGTCCCTCAATTGAGGCATAGGCAGCATTTCCGGCAAGTCGCGTGAAGTAAAAGAAAGCGCCAAGAAAAGCTAATGGAAATGTTAAGAAAGCTGCATAACCTGGTCGGTTAAAGAAGGCTCCAATTCCAATTCCAGCGCCCCAAAGAGGTGTGAAGACAGCGAGGCAGCGTAGAAGGACAAACTTGTAATGCTTGCGAGCAAGGGAGTAAGCATCGCGAATCGTTTTAAACCTGACCTTCTTAGGAGCGTTGGGATCCTTCTTCTTTCTACCAAACATCTCTTAACTCTCCTTTTTATTTCTTCGCTTATCTTCAAGTTCTGCAAGGCTTGGAGCGCTTCCGCCCAGCCTTGCTGGCGCCCATCTAGCGCCCTCATGGGAGTCAGGATAATCACTCTGAACTTGATTTAGTAATTGAGCCATCGCTTCTTTAAGAGCGGCGAGCTCTCTATCGATATCAGAGCCTTTCTTGATATATCTAAGTGGCCCAATGGCAATAAAGATAGGGATACTGCTTCGAGATAAGTTCTTCGGCATCTTCTTGCTCCACACTCGCTGCGAGCCCCAGATCACCATCGGAAGGATTGGAGCGCCAGATTCCATAGCTAGGCGAATCACGCCACTCTTCATATCTTTAAGTTCAAAGCTTTGAGAAATCGTTGCTTCCGGAAAAACGCCAACGATCTCACCTTTATCAAGAGCCTTAAGAGCTGCAAGAAAAGAAGGGGCGCCATTACTTCGATCAACGCTGATATGTTTCATGCCGCGCATAAGCGGGCCTGCTATCGGATGATCAAAGATTTCTTTCTTTGCCATAAATCGAACTAAGCGGGAAGTGGGAAGAAATGCTGTTCCAGCTAGGGCAAAATCAAGATAGCCAACATGATTCATAGCAAGAATTGCTGGACCCTTATTTGGAATGTGGCTTTGGCCGTAAAGAGTAAATCGCAGATCAAGATACTTCCAAAACGCTCTAACTAATTTTATAACCGGGGGATAGACCAGATCAGCCATTTGAAATCCCTTGACGGGCAGCGATGGCTTGCTTATATAACCTTCCTGCTCGATAACTTGATCTAACTAGCGGCCCACTCATCACTCCAAGAAAACCTAACTCCTCTGCCTCTTTTGCTAATTCAACAAACTCTTGCGGCTTAACCCATCTTTCAACAGGGTGGTGCAAATTAGATGGCCTTAAGTATTGAGTGATAGTGATTAGCTCACAACCCGCGCTTCTTAGATCAAGGAGTGCCTGTGATACCTCACTTCGCTCCTCTCCCATGCCAAGAATTAGATTTGATTTGGTAATCAGGCCAAAGTCTCTTGCGTGGGTTATAACGCTCAAAGATCTCTCGTAATTAAATGCAGGTCTAATTCTTTTAAATATTCTCGGAACAGTCTCAAGGTTATGAGCAAATACCTCAGGCCTGCTTTCAAATACTTCACTTAAAAGCTCAGGCTTTGCTGAAAAGTCAGGCGCCAGCATTTCAACCAGGCACCCAGGAACTACCTGGTGAATCTGGCGGATAGTTTCGCTATAGAGCCAGGCTCCTTCATCCTCTAGATCATCTCTTGCAACACCGGTAACGGTGGCATATTTAAGTCCCATCGTTGCTACCGACTCGGCAACTCTTCTCGGTTCATCTCTATCCAAGGCTTCAGGTTTTCCGGTATCGATATTGCAGAAATCGCATCTTCTTGTGCAGGCGCTGCCACCAATTAAAAATGTGGCTTCTTTATCTTCCCAGCATTCATAGATATTCGGACAAGCCGCCTCTTGGCAGACTGTATGTAAACCTTCTTTAGCAACAAGTGAGCGAAGTGCGCTGTACTGCGGCCCCATTTTTGCCTTTGTTTTAATCCACTCTGGCTTTCGTTCAATGGGGGTTTCGGCATTACGCGCCTCAATTCTTAGTAACTTACGTCCATCAGGGGCAAGCATTATTGACTCACCTGACTAAGTGATTGTTTCATTCGTGCCTCAACAACCTCTAAGACTTCATCTAGCGCAATACTTCGATTTAACTCTTTCTCCATTGAAGTAACCTGCGCGTCAGCAATTCCACAGGGGATAATCCGATCAAAGTAGCTAAGGTCGGGGTTAACATTTAGCGCAAAGCCATGCATCGTTACGCCCTTTGCGACTCTGATTCCAATAGCTGCAATCTTTCGATCGCCCCTCTCATCGCGAACCCAAACGCCAGATCGCTCGCAATATGTTTGGCCTTTAATGTTGAATTCCTGACAGATTTGAATCAGCGCTTTCTCGAGCTGTCTAACAAAGCCGACAACATCATTTGCCTTTTTTAATTTAACAATCGGATAACCCACAATTTGTCCAGGGCCATGGAATGTGATCTT
>CANNDP010000059.1 GCA_947503395.1 Actinomycetota bacterium | reverse complement strand
GTGAGTGGATAGAGCAGCTAATTGCAGAGTCAACTGGCAAAGATGGCAAGGGCGTCTTGCCCATAACTTTGACACAGAAAAGCAAGCTTAACTACCCAGTAATTACCTTTGATGGAAGTGGAGAAAACAGCGTTGAAGCAAGTCTAGGTGAACACTTTATTTTCTGGCAGTGGGTCACAGCACTTCTAGGATATTTACTTCAAGTCGACCCATTTAATCAACCTAATGTCACAGAGGCTAAAGATAAGACTAATGCCCTGCTTTCCAGATGGAGTAAAGGGCGAGAGGAAATCAACCCAGTATTTGAAAGTGGCAGTATTGCTGTTTATTCAACACTTCAAGAAGACTCTGTGGCACATTACTTAGAAAGAGCTATAGCAAACTCCAAAGGCTATTTAGCGATAATGGCCTATCTTCACCGCGGCATCGATGATCAAATAAAAGATTTAGCACCTCTACTTGAGAGTAAATCAAAGCTTCCTACCACCTTTGGCTGGGGTCCAAGATTTCTTCACTCAACTGGCCAGTTCCATAAAGGTGGGCCCAGCACTGCTTCATTTATTCAAGTCACAGCAGATAATGGAAATAATTGGCCAATTCCAGGAAGAGATTTTGGATTTGAGACTTTGATTATGGCTCAAGCCCTCGGTGATATGGAGGCCTTATCCAGTAGAGGCTTTAGCGTCATTCGTTTTCACTTAAAGAATCGAAAGCAAGGCATTACAGAACTGCTTAGCGCGGCAGAAAAGATTTAATCTTCATCCTCAGCGCGTAATTTCTTTAGCGCTGCTTCCAAAATCTTCTTCGCTTCGGCCTCTGTGCGACGCTCTTTTACATAAGCTAAGTGGGTCTTATAAGGCTCATTCTTGATTGGTGATGGTGGGTTGTTCTTATCTTGCCCAGCTGGAAAACCGCATCTTGGACAATCCCACTCAGCAGGAACAACAACTGTTCCATCTTCAGCAAAGGAAGGTTTTGTTTCATGGCCATTTTGGCACCAGTAAGAAACGTGAAAGCGCGCAATAGCTTCGCCGCGTTCAGCCTCGCCCATTGGGCCTGCGCCAACGCGTGAACCTCTGATAGCACTTCCACCAGCCATTTAATTGCTCCCTTTTCTAGAGATTAATAAATCTTCTATTTTAAAACTAAACCAAGTGCGATGATGATGGCAAACCAGAGACCGCCGACCACAATTGTGATGCGATCTAAGTTCTTCTCAACAACGGATGATCCACCATAGGTTGAGGACATTCCCCCGCCAAATAGATCTGAAAGTCCGCTGCCTTTTCCTTTATGGAGCAGAACTAAGAGAATCATCAAAATGCTGGTAATCACCAGAAGGATTGAGAGGGCTAACGACACTTATTTCTCCTTGGGTTGAATAAGGGGCAAATACTACCTAAAGGCGGTGATTCCTAACGAATCTGGGCGCTAGAGAACCCGGTGGAATTTGCATAGGCGGGCGAACTCCTCAGCATCAAGGCTAGCCCCGCCAACCAAGGCGCCATCGATATCGCTCTGTCGCATAATTTCTACGATATTTGCCGACTTCACTGAACCGCCGTAGAGAATTCTGGCATTTTGAGCAATCTCATCACTTCCAATATCAGCAAGCTCTAGGCGAATAGCTGCGCAGACCTCTTGAGCATCATCTGGAGTAGCAGTCTTGCCAGTTCCAATAGCCCATACTGGTTCATAAGCAAAAACGATCTTCTTTAAATCTGGTTTATGAAATCCCTTTAACCCTTGGCGAAGCTGGTTAATTACATAAGTTACATGTGCTCCTGATTCGCGCATTGCTAATTCTTCGCCAATACAAAAAATTGGCACCATCTCGTTATCTAATATTGCGCGCATCTTTGCATTTATTAACTCATTACTCTCGCCATGTATTGCTCGTCGCTCAGAGTGTCCTGCTAGAACATAGGTGCAATCAAGTTTTTTGAGCATCGCACCAGAGATGTCGCCAGTGAATGCGCCAGACTTTTCTGGTGAAATATCTTGGGCTCCATAAGAGAGCTTGAGGCGATCTCCGTCAACTAAAGTTTGAACTGATCTTAAATCTGTAAATGGCGGCAATACTGCTACTTCAACTGCATCAAAGTCACGATCCTCTAGTGAGTAGGCCAACTTCTGAGTTACAGCAATTGCTTCAAGATGATTTAGGTTCATCTTCCAATTGCCAGCAATCAGCGGTTTACGTGTGCTCATTTCTGCTCCTTAGTTGGCTACTTGCTTATCTTAAGGCTATTAGTCCTGGAAGCTGCTTACCTTCCAAGTATTCAAGTGATGCTCCCCCGCCAGTTGAGATATATCCAAAATCGCTATCGCTAAAGCCAAGAGCTCTCACCGCAGCTGCTGAATCTCCGCCACCAACAACGGAAAGACCTGAGACTTCACTTAAAGCTTGAGCAACAATTCTGGTCCCTGAGGCAAAATTAGGAAATTCAAAAACTCCCATTGGCCCATTCCAAAAGAGGGTAGCGCACTCTTTAATTGCAGAAGCAAATGCATGGGCGCTATCTGGGCCTATATCCAGCCCCATCTGATTACTTGGAATCTGATCTGCGCTTACTAAACTTGGAGATTCGTTAGCAAAAGCTGGAGCTACCCAGATATCACTTGGTAGTAAAACTCTTACTCCCAACTTTTCTGCTCGTTCTAGTAATTGCTTAACCAAGTCAACAGATTCCGCTTCAAATAATGACTTTCCAATTTCTTTTCCTTGCGCTGCAAGAAAGGTAAAGAGCATTCCGCCGCCAATTGCAAGAATATTTACTTTATCAAGTAGATTTGAAATCACTCCGATTTTATCTGAAACCTTAGCTCCGCCAAGAACTACTCCGTAGGGACGCTCTGGAGATTGAGTTAGTTTCTCAAGAACAGCGACCTCTGCTGCAATTAACTTTCCTGCAGCGTGCGGAAGTAATTGGGCTAGCTCGAATACTGAGGCATGTTTTCTATGTACAGCACCAAAGCCATCTCCCACATAGAGATCGCCCAACTTTGCTAATTCTTTTGCTAGAGCTAAACGCTCTGTCTCATCTTTACTAGTCTCAGAGGCATTAAAGCGAATATTTTCTAGTAGAAGAACTTCTCCACTCTTTAAGGCAGCAGCCTTTTCGAAAGCTTCTGGCCCTACTATCTGACTTGAAAATGCGACTTGCTTTCCAAGTAGTTCTGCTAAGCGTTTAGCAACTGGCTCTAGTGATAACTCACTTTTAACTTCACCTTTTGGCCTTCCAAGGTGAGCAATGATTACAACCGACGCACCAAGTGAGAGTAGTTCCTGAATTGTTGGAAGCGATGCACGGATACGACCGTCATCGGTAATAACTCTATTTCCATCACCGCTATCTTTAAGTGGAACATTTAGATCACAGCGAAGAAGAACTCTTTTCCCTGCTGGATTTAAAGAGGATAAACCTTGAATCAAAGGCTCTTCCCAATAAAGCTCATTAAATCAACTAGGCGATTTGAATAGCCCCACTCATTGTCATACCAACCGGCAACCTTTGCTTGATTGCCAATTGCCTTAGTAATCCCGGCATCAAAGATGCAGGAGTGAGGATCGGTGACAATATCGCTAGAGACGATTGGATCTTCGGTGTAATAAAGAATTCCTTTAAGAGGGCCGGCTGCAGCTTTCTTCATTGCCTCGTTAATTTCAGCAGCGCTTACCTCGCGAGATAGCTCAACTGTTAGATCGGTAATTGATCCTGTTGGCACTGGTACACGTAGAGCGTAGCCATCAAGCTTGCCCTTCAACTCTGGAAGAACTAAACCAATTGCCTTTGCTGCTCCAGTTGAAGTTGGAATGATATTTGTTGCCGCAGCTCTTGCCCGGCGTAGATCTTTATGAGGAAAATCTAGGATTACTTGATCATTGGTATAGGCATGAACTGTGGTCATAAAGCCTCGAATGATTCCAAAGTTATCGTGCAGCACTTTAGCCATTGGAGCAAGGCAGTTAGTGGTGCAGGAGGCGTTAGAGATGATCTGATGCTTAGCTGGATCATAGGCAGAATCATTAACTCCAAGAACTAGAGTGACATCCTCATCACTTGCTGGAGCTGAGATAACTACCTTCTTTGCTCCCCCAACTAAGTGCTTCTTTGCATCGGCAGCTTTTGTAAAATGTCCAGTTGATTCAACAACGATATCTGCCCCAACTGATCCCCAGGCAAGCGCTGCTGGGTCACGCTCTGCAAATACTTTGAAGCTCTTATTTCCAACAGTAATTGAATTTTCATTGTGGGAAACCTCTTGGCCAAGTCGACCAAGGATTGAGTCATATTTGAGTAGATGAGCAAGGGTGGCAATATCAGTTAAGTCATTTACGGCAACGATTTCAATATCAGCCTTTGATGTTAGCGCTGCGCGAAAGAAGTTACGTCCAATACGACCAAACCCATTGATACCAACTTTTACCAAGATAACCACGCTCCATCGGATGGGCGACTCATGCGCCACTGTTTTAATTTTTGACCAGGCTTGCCACGACTTTGTGGACTTGGGCAAATCCTATCAGTGAATTTTTGGAGAACTCTTATCTTGCTAATTTGGGCTCAAAGATTAATTGAGTAGCTCTGGTGAGAGCCCGGCCTCGGTATCTGGAATTCCTAGATCACTCGCGCGTTTATCGGCCATCGCCAATAGGCGCCTAATTCGTCCCGCGATTGCATCCTTAGTCATCGGCGGCGTTGATAGCGAACCTAACTCTTCAAGGCTTGCCTGCCCATGAGTAATTCGTAGCTGTCCTGCTTCACGAAGATGATCTGGAATATCTTCTCCTAAAATCTCCATCGCTCTTGCTACTCGCGCAGATGCAGCAACCGCAGCTCTTGCTGATCGTCTTAAGTTGGCATCATCAAAGTTTGCCAGGCGATTAGCCGTTGCTCTAACTTCTCTTCTCATCCGCCGCTCTTCCCAAGCCATAACGCTCTCATGGGCTCCAAGACGAGTTAATAAAACTCCAATGGCATCGCCATCTCTGATAACTACTCGATCAACACCACGAACCTCGCGAGCCTTTGCAGCAATTGTGATCCTGCGCGCAGCGCCAACTAGAGCAAGCGCAGCTTCTGGTCCTGGGCAGGTAATTTCAAGGGCTGATGATCTGCCAGGTTCAGTTAACGAACCATGTGCAAGAAATGCACCCCGCCATGCAGCTTCGGCGCAACAAATTCCTGCAGAGACAACTTGTGGTGGTAAACCTCTTACTGGACGTCCATGAGAATCAACAAGTCCAGTCTGTCTTGCTAAGTTATCGCCATCTTTAATCACACGAACTAAATAGCGGCTACCTTTTCTTAAACCGCCAGCGCTAATAACTGCTAGATCTGAATCATGGCCATAGATATCAGCAATATCTTTTCTTATTCTTCTGGCAGCTTGAGCGGTATCAAGTTCAATCTCAACCATGATTTTTCCAGCTGAGATATGTAGCCC
>CANNDP010000058.1 GCA_947503395.1 Actinomycetota bacterium | reverse complement strand
GGCTTTTCAAGACCTTGTTACTTAAGGGTAGGGGGATAAAAATATTTTAAATATTTTCCCTATTTTTGCGCACTTTTGCCTCTTTGAGGGCATATTCATTGGTCCGAACATCATAGCTACGAAACTTTGGCATCACTGCTGCGATCAGAGAGACAAAGCCAATACAGAGTAATCCGCCGCCAACAATGGAGGTTCGTAAGGAACTCATCGCTGCCATGCCCCCCGCTCTGGCTTGTCCTCCAAGTGGGCCGAGAAGATAGGAGAGCATTTCAATTCCTGCAAGGCGTCCCCGTAACTCATCTGGAATTGATTGATTCCAGATAAATCCCCGAAATAGAGCGCTGACTTGATCAAATGCGCCGGCGATAACTAGGCAGGTGATGACCAGAACGAGTGAGTTACTGCTTCCTGCTGCAACGATTGCAACCCCCCAACCGAGGGCTCCGATAATTACAGCCCTTCCATGATGGGGGTAATTTCTCATCCAGCCACTTAGAAGAGTTACAAGGACTGCGCCAAAGGTAATTGAAGAATAGAAAAACCCTAGGGCATAAGGTGCGCCAATTTCATCGGCCCAGAAAGGAAAAAGGGCCATCGGCATTGCAAGAAACATCGCTGCTAAATCAACAACGTAGGTTCCAAGCAGATCCTTTCTCTTAAAGGCGTAGTTAAGTCCCTCCATTAAACCTGCCATAGATGGTGGGGTGGACTTATCAAGTGGGGGAACGCTTTTAACCTGCCAAATTAGCGCAAGAGAAATTACAAAGGTTAGGCAATCAACAAGATAAGCAGCACCTGCCCCATAACTTGCAATGATTATTCCGCCAACTGATGGCCCAACGATTCCGCCAAATTGCCATCTAAGACTCATTAGCGCGCTGGCACTTGGCAGATCATCATGGTTTACAAGCCTTGGCAAAATCGCATCCTGGCTAGGTCGTTTTAGCCCGCTTAAAGCAGCGAAAATTGCTGCAATAACAAAGATCAAGATAACGCTAGGTTTTTCTTGGAGTGAATTAATTAAGAGAATTGAGGTAGCAATAAGAGTGCCAAATTCCGTAAACCAGATCATCTTTTTTCGATCTAGGTAATCAGCTAAGACCCCGCCATAGAGGCCAAAGACAATAAGGGGGATAATCTCGACAACTCCAATTAGCCCCACTGCCCAAAATGAGCCAGTTAGTTCTTTGACTTGGAAAGGCAGGGCAACGAAGGTGATCATCGAGCCGAAGTAGGAGAAGAGCCCTGCGGTAAAGAGCAGCTTAAAGTCGCGATACTTCTTTAAGGGGCTTAAATCAATGGCGTATTTGCGCACGCCTTATCTTAGTCAAAGCTCTCTTGAGCGGAAGGGAAGGAACCTGACTCAACATCTAGGACCCATCTGCCAACTGCTTCAGCCATATCTTGACGCAGATTTAGATAGGCCCTTGAGAAACGTGGCGGCTTTGGGGTAAGCCCCATTAGATCTGTCCAGACTAGAACTTGGCCATCACAGTTAATCCCCGCGCCAATACCAATAGTTGGAATTGATAGCGTCTTTGAAAGCTCTGTTGCCAATTTGGCAGGAATTAACTCAAGCACAATTGCAAAGGCCCCTGCTTCTTGAAGTGCTAAAGCATCTTTGATGATCTCATCTGCCTTGCTATCTCTTCCTTGAACTTTAAAACCGCCAAAGGCATTAACAGATTGCGGGGTCATTCCAAGATGGCCCATAACTGGAATTCCACTACTAACTAGAGCTTTAACTTGCTCGCAAACTCTCACTCCGCCTTCAAGTTTTACCCCGGCAACTCCTGCCTCTTTTAATAATCTAATGCTGCTCTCTAGAGCTAATTGAGGGGATGCTTCATAGGAGCCAAAGGGAAGATCGGCAATTACTAGAGCTTTCTCTGAGCCTTTAACTACAGCTCTGGATAGTGAGATTAATTCATCTAAGGTAACTGGGATGGTGTTCTCATGGCCTAGAAAGTTATTACCTGCGCTATCTCCAACAAGCAGGATTGGTACCCCGGCTTGATCAAAGACTGAGGCCATGGTTGAGTCATAGGCAGTCAGCATGGCAAAGGGCTTACCTGATTTCTTCCAGGCAGCCAGATCTAAAACGGTATAGCGGGCCATTTACTTTCCTTCCTCGAGGCCAAGTGCGGTCCCCGGGATTACAAAGTGGAGTCTATCGGTACTCTTGAACTATGCCTACAGCCAAGAGCGCTCCGCTAAGAATTGCGATGGCCCAGATCAATCCTGTCTTGGGCGATTTAGAGGGCAATAGCCAATTAATTCTTGGCGCAGTTAAAGAGGCGCTAGTAAGCGGGGCTGATGTAGTTCTCTTCTCCGAGATGGTTTTAACTGGCTATCCAGTTGAGGACCTTGCCCTAAGGCCTGCATTTCAAAGCGCCTCGAGAAGACGAGTTAATGAACTAGCAGAGCAGATAGAAAAAATTGGGGGCGGAGAGCTTTTAGTTATTATCGGATATCTCGATCATGATGAAAAGCCTGAGAATGCCCTAGCTGCAATCCATCGTGGAAAAGTTGTTGGTAAATATGTCAAACACCATCTACCAAATTATGGCGTCTTTGATGAGTTTAGAAATTTTGGGCAGGGAGATAAGAGCCTAGTAATTCGCTTTGGCTCAATCGATATCGCGCTCGCAATCTGTGAAGATATCTGGCAAGAAGGCGGCCCAGTTGCCAATTTAAGTAAGGCAAATCCTGGGATTTTGCTAGTTGCCAATGGCAGCCCTTTTGAGCGTGATAAAGATGGAGTAAGGCTTGATCTTGCAAGAAAGAGAGTTAAGCAATTGGGCTGCCCGCTGCTCTATCTCAATATGGTTGGGGCTCAGGATGATCTAGTTTTTGATGGCGGTTCATTTGCCTTAGATAGCGCGGGAGAAGTAATTGCAAGATCTGAGCAATTTGAAAGCTCGCTAAATATTGTTGATATTGAATGCGAGATAGAAAGTGGTACACCTGATCTAGTTTTAAGTGGAGCAATCAAGAAAGATCAAGGGGGAGCGAAAACTCTAATTGCTCCATCGCTATCTGATGAGGAAGAGATCTGGAAGGCGCTAGAAGTTGGCCTTAGAGATTATGTATCTAAGAATGGTTTTAAATCTGTTGCCCTTGGCCTCTCTGGTGGAATTGATTCAGCTCTTACCGCAGCATTGGCAGTAGATGCCCTTGGCAAAGAGAGCGTCTATGGCCTACTTATGCCAAGTAAGTATTCATCAACGCACTCGATATCAGATGCTAAAGAGTTGGCTGAAAATCTTGGTATTGGCTATGAGATTATTGAGATCGGCGGAGTTGTTAGTAGCTTTCAAAGCGCGATTGAGCTCTCAGGTCTTGCTGAAGAAAATATCCAAGCCCGAGTTAGAGGCTCGCTACTGATGGGTCTTTCAAACCAGCGAGGTCATTTAATTCTTGCAACAGGTAATAAGTCAGAGCTAGCCGTTGGTTATTCAACGCTATATGGCGATGCGGTAGGCGGCTTTGCTCCGATAAAAGATATCTTCAAAGTAGATATCTGGCGCCTTGCTAGATGGCGCAATAGCCAGGCCGGGGGCAAGGAGCTAATTCCAATTAACTCAATTGAGAAGGCGCCAAGTGCGGAGTTATCTCCTGGTCAGAAAGATAGCGACTCTCTTCCTGATTATGAGCTCCTTGATCAAGTATTAAAGCTCTATATTGAGAAAAATATCGATGCCACAAAAATTATTGCATCAGGCTTTGATAGGGCTCTAGTTGATCGGGTAGTGGCACTTGTTGATAAGGCTGAATATAAGAGGCGGCAATATCCACCTGGGCCTAAAGTCTCACCAATTGCCTTTGGTAAAGATAGACGTCTGCCAATGACCTCAAGGTGGCGGGAGAGTTAGAAAAACTTGCAAGGTATTTGCAAGTAGCGCTATTTATTATTTCGCCTAAACTTAAGCCTATGTCTGCGATTCGCTCCTGGTTCTTCACCCGCCGCCGCGTAATCGATTTTGGCCGTACCGCATCAGCAATCTGCTGTCAGTAACACCCGACTTAATTCGAAGTCAGTAACTCCTTGCGCGTTAAGCGCTTCTTTAAATTTATATTTTTTTCAAAACAACTTTATTTAGGAGAAGATTATGAAGGTTTATGAAAATATTACTCAGGTCTATGGAAATACCCCGCTAGTTAGGTTAAATCGAATCACAGATGGAGCCGAGGCAACTGTCTATGCCAAGCTGGAGTTTTACAACCCAACGAGCACGGTTAAAGATCGAATTGGAATCGCTATGGTTGATGCAGCAGAGAAAAGCGGAGCTCTAAAGCCTGGCGGAACAATCGTTGAGGCAACCTCTGGAAATACCGGAATTGCACTTGCAATGGTTGGGGCGGCTCGCGGCTATAAAACAATTCTCACGATGCCAGATTCGATGTCAAAGGAGCGGCGCACACTCCTTAGAGCATTTGGCGCGGAGCTTGTCCTTACTCCAGCAGCGGAGGGGATGAAGGGCGCCCTTGCCAAAGCTGAGGAGCTAGGAGCAAATGGCGCAGTAATGGTCCGCCAATTTGAAAATGAAGCAAACCCAGAGGTTCATAGAAGAACTACCGCTGAGGAGATCTGGCGCGATACCGATGGGCTAGTTGATGCAGTCGTTGCTGGAATTGGCACCGGGGGAACGATTACTGGAATTGGTCAGGTATTAAAGTCAAGAAAGCCTGAGGTCAAGATTTTTGCTGTTGAGCCTGCTGCTTCTCCTATTCTCAATGGCGGAAATCCTGGTGGTCATCCAATTCAAGGTATCGGCCCAAACTTTATTCCACCAATTCTTGATCGAAGCGTTTATGACGAAGTCCTAGATGTCAGCGCAGAGGATGCGGTCAAGTATGCAAGACGAGCGGCAACCGAGGAGGGAATCCTTGCTGGAATTTCATCTGGCGGTGCGCTCTGGGCAGCTGCGCAAGTTGCAAAGCGAAAAGAGTTTGCTGGCAAAAATATCGTTGTGATAATTCCATCATTTGGTGAGCGTTATCTCTCAACCATTCTCTATCAAGATTTAATGGATTCATAGATGATCTTTAAAACAATTAAACAAGATCTAGAGACAGCTCTTCTAAGAGATCCTGCTGCCAGAAATAAGTTAGAGGTATTTCTGACCTATCCCGGAATCCATGCGCTCTGGGGCCATCGCATCTGCCATTGGCTCTGGAATAGAAAATTAAAGTTAATCTCCCGGATCTACTCCAATTGGATTAGAACTGTGACTGGAATCGAGATTCACCCTGCAGCCAAGATCGGCAAGCGCTTCTTTATCGATCATGGGATGGGTGTTGTAATTGGTGAGACAACGGTAATTGGCGATGATGTAATGATTTATCACGATGTCACACTTGGCGCTAGGACTTTTGAAAATGGCAAACGCCATCCAACTATTGGCAACAGAGTTGTTATTGGGGCGGGGGCAAGAGTCCTTGGCGATATCAAAATTGGCGATGGGGTTCGCATCAGCGCTAATTCTGTGGTTGTTAAAGATGTTTCACCGCAGAGTGATATCGATGCCTCGGAACAATTTGCTATCTAAGGCTCATTTTTAAGCCTAGTTAACATAGCCGTAACTAAAGGCGGGCATTATGCGCCCATGGCTAAAGAGGATATTGAGATAGCAAAGCAGAAGGAATTCGTTCTTCGCACCCTAGAAGAGCGCGATATTCGCTTTGTTCGTCTCTGGTTTACTGATGTTCTGGGATTTCTAAAATCTGTTGCGATTGCCCCGCCAGAGCTTGAAAATGCCTTTGCTGAAGGAATTGGCT
>CANNDP010000057.1 GCA_947503395.1 Actinomycetota bacterium | reverse complement strand
AAATTCAAAGAAGAGTTGAGGCAGCAGGGGATACCCCAGCTGATGTGGTTAAAGTCGGTGTAGATATTGCAAGTGAGCTATCTAAAAAGCTTCTAGATTATGGAGTACCAGGTCTACATTTTTATACTATGAATAGCGCAGCTCCAACGATTGAAATAATTAAGAGAATTGGACTTAGATGAAGAAGATAGAATTCTTTAATTCCTGGTCCAGCCTTCATGGCGGAGCAGAGATAAAGGGAATTGTTAGAGCATGGTTAGAAATTTCATTCCTGCTCTGTAAACCTCTAGCAGTTTTAAGAGTCACCCCTAATTCTCTTTCTATCTTTGGTTTACTGCTAGGTATTAGCTTGGTAGCAAATATCGAAAGTAATTGGGCTATGGCGCTTCTAGTCTTCTCCTTAATTGCAGATGGCATTGATGGATCCTTAGCAATACTTACGGGAAAGGTGAGTAGGTGGGGAGCGCTACTTGATGGCTTTATCGATCGAATTGTTGAAGCGCTCTGGGCCTATAGCCTCTATCTACTTGGAGCTCCCTATCAACTGGTCTTAATCGCTTGGCTTGCAGCATTTCTTCAAGAGTATATGCGCTCAAGGGCGGCATCACTTGGCGTTACTCAATTAGGGGTTGTGACAATTGGTGAGCGTCCAATTAGAGCCAGCATTCTATTCATTGCTCTCGTTGCAAGAGCGGTTGATATGGATCTAGCAACGCTGCTCTCTCAGATCTGGGCTGTGCTTCAAGTAATCTCTCTATTTACTGTTCTAAAGTTTCTTCGACCGCTTCTGCAACAATCTCAGCGCTAATTCCAACTAAAGGTAGACCTCCACCAGGATGAGTTGAACCGCCAACTAAGAATAAGTTTTTAATCTTTGAACGATTACGCGCTCGCCAAAAGGCCGATCTTGCTCCATTGCTAGATGTCCCATAAATAGAGCCACCAGGGGCGTTAACGTTTCTCTCTAAATCTGCTGGAGATCTATATTCTAAAACTTCAATTCGGGAGCGAATATCTAATCCCTTTGCCTCCATTAGATTAATAATGTGCTGGCTATATTCCTTTGAGCTTTTCTCATCCCAATTAAAGCCATCTTTTGGTTGGTGGCGAGGGGCGTTAATTAGTACAGACCAACTCTCATCCACTCCAGCTCGCTTCATCTTGGGGTCATTTGGATTGCAGATATAGATAGCTGGATCTTCTACAGGCATCTTCTTCTCAAAGATGGAATCAAATTCAGCATCATAATCTTTAGGGAAAAATACAGTGTGGTGACCAAGCTCAGATGAGCCACGTAGCCCAAGAAGAAGTGAGAATCCAGAGAGTGATGCAGTGGCTTTGTTAAGTGAGTTACGGGCACTTCTAGTTCTGGAACTCTTTTCAAGGAGCTGGTTATAGACTAAATCTGCATCAGCGTTGGCAATTACTACATCGCTATTTTGAACTTGGCCATTAGCCAATCTAACTCCAATTGCAACCCCAGATTTAGTGATGATTCGATCAACTTTTGTGTTGAGATGTAGCTCAACTCCTAGATCACTTATGCGAGACTCAAGAGATTTAGCAAGCGTGCCAACTCCACCGCTAACATGCCAAGCGCCGAAGGCCTCCTCAACAAAGGCAATAGTTAAAAGAACTGCGGGGACTTTTCTAGGATCGGAGCCGGTATAGGTGGCATAGCGATCAATTATCTTTCCAATGTAGGCATTATCGGTATAACTTCTAACTAAATCTCGAAGAGATGTAAATGGAGCGATTGTTTTTAAATCGCGGATAAGCGATGGACTCTTTAGCATCGCAAAAGGGGAGCGGAGCTCACTTTCAACAAAAGCTTGTCTTGATGCGCCCCACATCTTCTCAGCTCTTGTCAGTAATTGATGCCAAGCATCTCCTGCCTGAGCTCCGAAGCTTTCGGTAATGGCTAAGACCGTGCCGCTATGTGAGAGATTTGGAAAAGTTACTCTCTTACCATCATCAAAGATATATGTAAAAGATGGATCAACTGGGTTTAGTTGGACGAGATTTTCTAAACGCTTTCCTGTTTTAACAAAAAGATCTCGATAAACAGCCGGAAGGGTAAGTAGTGAAGGGCCAGTATCAAATGAAAATCCTGAGATATCTTCAGTTCGACACTTTCCACCAGCAAAAGAAGCTGCTTCAAAGACTTTAACTTTATGCCCACGCTTTGCAAGGCGGGCAGCAGCTGCCATACCACCCATGCCGGCACCAATTACAATGACGGATTTTGATACTTTGCTAGCTCTGTGATGGCTCATAGTTTCCTGCCGCGCCAAGAAAGTTCGCCTCGATGCTTCTTCATCCAAGAAATCGTTATTAAGTAGATCCAGATAAGCGCGCTCAAGGGATGAAGAAGAGAAGTACTGGGAATCGTTCTCGTTTTTATCCCACTTAATACTCTTGTTATAACAATTGCAAAGTAGAGATACCAACCCGAGAGCTCTCCTGCTAGGCCAGCTATAAAGGGAAATATAGATGTGAGAGTTAGCAAAGTAATTGCAAGAAGTGCCCCTAATGGATTTACGAAAGCGCTCCACTGTGACTTGGTATAGCCTTCAATTAGCTGATTCGCACTTGAATACATTCGACAGTATGAAACTCTTGATCCATCTGCAACGCCGCCTCTTGCGCCAGCTCTGACTAAATTTCTAGCAAGAAACAGGTCATCCAGGACTTCTGCTTTAACACCTCTATGGCCATCGCAATCAAAGTAAGCCTTACGCTTTATCACCATAAATTGACCATTTGCGACAACAGTTGATGGTCTTGGCCACTTTTGAGTGATTCGAAGTGGCAGAGTTGTAAACCATGACCATTGAAGTAGAGGTTGAGTTAACCGTTCTAAAAATGTTAGGGCAATCTGTCGGGGATAGGCAGAGATGAAATCCCAATTCCAAGCTCTCATTGATTCAATGGTATTTGCTACAGCCCTTGGATCAAGTCTCACATCAGCATCTAGAAAAACCAAATAATCACCCGTTGCAGCTGCGGCTAATTGATAGCAGGCATAGTTCTTTCCTAGCCAGCCCTCTTCCAGTTCTTTTCCCGCAATTACTTTTAAGTTGTCTTGGGACACTCCAAGTAATAGCTCTTTAGTGTTATCACTTGAGGAGTCATCTAGAGCGATAATTTCATAGTTACTTAAGTTAGCCTGCTCTTTTAGAAGAGTGATTACCTCAATGACATTTTCAGCTTCATTACGCATAGGAATTAAAATAGAGACTGATTGATCAATCGGGGTACTATCTTTGCTAGAAACCACTCTCAGCGTAAAGAAATTAAAGACCGCTAAAAGAAGCATAATTGCAATCAGAAAAGCAGAGAGATCCAATAGAAAAGTCATTTTTCCTTAATCTCGGCGGCCGTATTTAACTGAGATGAAATACCAGATAACTAGCGCTCCTAGCGCTGATCCTCCAAGGAATGCCACACCGGGACGATCGAAATGGAAAATGTTAATCACCATGCCGCCAATCCAACTCCAGGCAAGAAAGAACTCAGGAACTGCTCTACTTGAACCAAGGGAGCGCCTCTCTTTAGGTAGGAAGATATTGAGAAGTGCCATCAACCCCATTCCAGTTAATAGCCAGCCAAAGGTATTAGAGAGTGGAATTTCTGGTTGAAATGGAACACTTCTGCCACTTATCTCCCAACTCCATCTTCCAGCTGAAACCATCTGAGGATCAAGAAATAGGTCCCAGGCCATAAGGCCATATCCACCAACTAAAAAGACAAAGTTCGGAGCAACTCTTCTTGCTGCGATAAATACTGAGTGGGCCATCATGATCCAAGCAAATGGAACAACTAGTGGAACGTCAAAGATTTGATATCCAAGAGATGGCGAATACTCATAACTTCCAAATGGCCAGGTAGTTCGCATGCCAATTTGTTCAACTAATAGGGAATAGGTAAAAGTGATTAGTAGAAATCTGATTGCATAAGTTAGGCCATAAGCAAAGAGAGCGTGGAGCAACATCGCTCCTGCTGCCCAATAAACAGTTGCGATAGTTACAAGTCGAAGACGCTCTCCGTCAATTAATGGGTAGGAGAGTTGAAGAGCTAGAGCAACAGTTAATACTGCAACCAGCGTAAAATTTCGCCAAGGTGTTATCGTGCGCCTGGAATCAGGCTTTGGGCGATAATTACGAATAGACATGGCTTAATTGTGCCTTATAGCGAGCCATTAGATTTAATAAGGGCAAAGCGAGCAAACATCTCCTCGGCATACCAAGCATGGCGATGCGTAGCCTTTATCGCCTCTCTATGAGCAGCGCCAGAGTAGGCAAAATTCTTAACTGCTTCGCCAGATTCCCAGATAGAGAAAGTGCCTTGCAGACCAATTGGAGCTTCACCGATTCCAATAGCAGAAATTAATCCTGGTGAGCTATGAAGGCTTGTCGTAACTGGGGGAACTGAGCTCCAGAAAATAAAATTCTTACGCCATTTAATCCTAGCTCTTGTGATCGCAACTATTTTTCCACTCCAATCACTGCTAGCTTTAGGAATCTGATCAAATGGGCTCTTCTTTGACCAAGCGCCATTAATTGATATCGGAGATAGCTGGCCGCTAAATTGCGAATTAGATTTCTTGTTCCAACGTTTAATGATTTTTGAATTGGCAATCTCTGAGTCTTGCTCAACTACAACTAGCAATCCCCAGCGAAGAACATCAGCATCCCTTGGGGTGAAGGTCTCACCTTTTCCAGCTCCTAATAACTTCCAGAATTTAACATCACTTCTTCTAGCAAGAGCAAGACGATCTAGCCCCATATGCAGAATTGCCCAGGGGATGTAGCGAGCTTTAATCTTCCAGAAGAAAACCAAAATCATTTTGCTGCTCCTGCCACTTTCTTGATTTCATCGATTACATCTAGGGGACTATCCCACATCGGAGCATGGCCGGTATCAGAGAAAATAATCCATCTAGCATGCTTTGGCGCAAGCGATCTCTCCTGGCAGCTAGTCTCAGGAAGAGTTCTATCTGAATCACCAAAAATAATTGTCACTGGAATCAAATCAGATATCTGACGATCAAAACGCTTTAGTAACATGCCATCCCAAGCCGGGTAGTAACCTTCTGCGCTAGCCATGGCAATTACTGCATCAAGACATAATTCATAAGAGAACTCTTTCCAGCGGGGGCTAACATCAGCAAAACCCAACCTGCGAGCAAGTTCGAAGTGAAGCGCTGTTGGCGCAAGTTTTACCGTGTATCTTGCAAGAAATCGAGCTAGCGCTGTTCCGGGGTATCTAGCGTTATAGGGATTGAGCCATAGCCCGGCAGGTGCGATGCCGACTAAAGATCTGACTCTTTCTGGAGCAACTGCAGCCATCTCCATGGCAATCCAGCCACCAAGTGAGTTACCTGCAAGATGAAATTTATCAATTGAAGCTGTGCTCAACTCCTCCAAAACTCTAAGTGCTAAAGAGTGAGGATCCATCAATTCACCTTTTTGATAAGAACTCTTACCATGTCCCGGAAGATCAAGGGTAACAACTAAATAGTCTTTATCTAAAGTTGATCGAATAGGTTTAAATGCATTGCTGGCAGAGCCCATGCCATGGATGAGAACTAGGGGATCTCCCGCACCACTTTTTTCAAAATATAGCGGAGAGCTCACAGCGCAATTCTCACTCTAATTACCAACTCTTGCAGCTTTAGCGTCAGATGCCTGCAGTAATTCTTGATAAGAAGTTGGAAATACTGCATGTGGATGACCTGCGGCGGCCCAGATAGCTTGATAATCATTTAAAGCTTCATCAATTAAGGTAATGCTGGGCTCACTAATCCAACCAAGTGGAGCAAC
>CANNDP010000056.1 GCA_947503395.1 Actinomycetota bacterium | reverse complement strand
CTGCAGCTAATAGGGCTCGCATGGCTCATCTAGCACCTGATTTAGATTACGAGAAATATCGAAAGAGTTATGAGTACTTATCATCTGCAATAGATACTAGTGATGGACTTGTCATTGATGCATCTCGCATCGCTGCAGCAAGCGGAGTTGGAATAGATATAAGAGTTGAAGCGCTAATTAATGCTCCAGAATTTAGCGAACTTGAAAGCGCGAGCGGATCTAGAGAGAGCGCCCTTGAAAGCGCTTTATATGGGGGAGAGGATCACTTACTTCTTGCCACTAGCGATGCTCAAGATTTTGGATTTCTTGAAATCGGGCAGGTAATAAAAGGTGATGGAATTTATCTAGATGGAGTTAGAACGAAGGCTACGGGTGGATACCAACATAGTTGGTAGGCCAAATCAATTAGCGGAGAACTTTTCCAGCCTTTAGGCAGGAGGTGCAGACGTTCTTGCGCTTGGAATAACCGTTAATGAGAGTGCGAACTCTTTGAATATTTGGATTCCAACGGCGGCGAGTACGGCGCTTTGAGTGAGAGACATTGTTACCAAAGCTTGGTCCCTTGCCACAGATATCGCATACAGCTGCCACGTTACTACTCCTTGAATTTGCCCTTGATTGAGCTTGGTTAGTTGCGGGCGCAAGATTAGCCGCAAAGGCGCTACTTTCGCCAATTACCGCCCAATCTATGCGAGAAATTTCCCGACTTGGCGAGCAGAGCGCGCCTAAGGCTTATCACCGCCACCTGAGAGAATGAAGCATGGCAAGTCTGGATTCATCACTGCTATCAATACTTGGTGATAGAACAGCTGAGGTATTAGATGAGAATTTAGGTCTTAAAACTATCTCAGATCTTCTGCGTCACTATCCCAGACGATATGTCATACGCGGCGAACTTACCGATATTGAAAGCTTGATTGAAGGCGAGGAGGTAACAATCTTTGCCAAGGTTGAAAGTAGCAAAGTCAAAAGAATTCCAGGTAGGAAGAGCGCAATTCTTGAAACTGTAGTAACTGATGGACGAGCTAAATTAACGTTAACTTTCTTTAATCAAGCTTGGCGCGAGAAAGAATTGCGCCCTGGAAGGCAAGGCTTGTTTGCGGGAAAAGTTGGATTGTTTAAAGGAAAGCGTCAGCTAGCTCATCCAGATTACTTACTTATTCCTGAAGGCGATGATGTAGACCAGGCAATTGGTGATTTTGCTGGAAAGTTTCTTCCGGTATATCCAGCAACAGCAAAGATGCCCTCATGGAAAATTGCCAAATGCGTTCGCTTAGCACTTGATGGTCTTGATGAAATCGCAGAGTATTTACCGCAGGAATTACTAGTTGAATTTAATTATCCAAAGATTTCCGAGGCCTTCAGGCAGGTTCATCAGCCAGATAGCGCTGAGAGCGCAGAGTTGGCGCGGCAGCGCCTAACCTTTGATGAGGCGCTATTAATGCAATTATTTTTAGTCTTGCGTAGATATGAAGTAAGAGCGGCGAAGACAACATCACGCGCACCAAGAAACGATGGAGTATTGGCTGCTTTTGATAAGCGACTTCCCTTTGAACTAACAGCAGGACAGAGGCAAGTTTGGAGCGAGATAGTTAAAGATCTCTCTAGCGATCATCCGATGTATCGTCTCTTGCAAGGAGATGTAGGTTCTGGAAAAACTATCATTGCGCTACGTGCAATGCTCGCAGTCGTTGATTCTGGCGGACAGGCGGCTCTTCTCGCGCCCACTGAAGTATTAGCCCAGCAGCACTATCGAAACTTTTTATCACTACTTAAAGATTTAGCTGAGGCAGGAATGATAGGCGGGAATCAAAGCGGCATACAGGTTCGTCTTCTAACTGGATCCACTCCTGCTGCGCAGCGACGAGAAGTGCTTTCAGCAATTTCATCTGGTCAAGCAGGAATAACAATAGGAACCCATGCACTATTGGGCGAGAGTGTGAATTTTAAAGATCTTGGACTTATTGTCATTGATGAGCAACATCGATTTGGTGTCGAGCAGCGAGATGCGCTTCGAGATAAGGCTAGAGAACCAGCCCATGTCCTAGTTATGACAGCAACTCCAATACCAAGAACAGTGGCTATGACAATCTTTGGAGATTTAGATGTATCAACTCTTAAAGATATGCCACTTGGTAGATCTCCCATCACCTCTCACGTTGTTTCACAATCCAGCAAACCAGAGCATCTAACTCGAGCTTGGAAGAGAGCTTGCGAGGAAGTTAGTAATACAAATCAGGTCTATGTAGTTGCTCCTAGAATTTCAGCAGATGATGAATCAGATCTGCAGAGATTTGGGCTTACGCCAGATGAATTAATTCTTGCAAAGAATCTAATAGATGATGAGGATAGTTCCTCGCTAAAGCTTGCTATGAGCTCAGTAGAAGAGCTTTATCCCATGCTCACAGCTGATGCAATGAAAGATTTAAGAGTGGGAAAGCTCCATGGTCGCCTATCTTCCGAGGAGAAAGAGGCGGTAATGCAAGCCTTTGTACGGCATGAGTTAGATGTTTTAGTTACTACAACTGTGATTGAAGTTGGCGTTGATGTTGCAAATGCCACGATGATGATAATCATGAATGCAGAGAGATTTGGTGTTTCACAACTTCATCAGCTCCGTGGTCGTATTGGCCGCGGTGTTTCTCCTGGTCTCTGTTTATTTGTCACTTCTGCTAGCGAGGATTCACCTGCAATGGCCAGGTTAAAGGCAGTTGCTGCAACAACTGATGGCTTTGAACTCAGTCGCCTTGATTTACAAGAGCGCAGTGAGGGTGATGTCTTGGGAAGCGCTCAATCTGGAGCAAGATCTCACTTAAGGCTTCTAAGAGTTATTAGGGATGAGGAATTAATTGCTCAAGCGCGCCTGGTAGCGGAGAATCTGCTCAGTCAAGATCCAACGCTTTCTGCAAACCCAGAACTTGCTCAAGCAGTTGAAAAGTTAAGACAAGAAGAACGAGCCGCCTATTTGGAGAAACGCTAAATGAGAATTATTGCCGGCCTTGCAAAGGGAAGAAATATAAATTCACCAATCTCCCAAGTTCGTCCAACCTCTGATCGTGCAAGGGAGGCCCTCTTCTCCACTCTTGAATCTGAATTTGGTTCTCTTAGTGATGCAAACTTTCTTGACCTCTACTGCGGTTCAGGAGCAGTTTCTTGTGAAGCGCTCTCACGTGGCGCTGGGGTGGTAGTTGCAGTTGATAATGAAGAAAAAGCAACTTCGGTAACACGTAGTAATTTTGAATTACTTGAAAAAATTCCTGGCATTGGTTCCTCCTCTGTCATAACAATGTCTGCTGGAAAGTATTTGGATAAAGGCGCTGATTTGGCTTTTGATATTGTTTTCATTGATCCACCGTATGACTTGCCAAATAGTGATGTTGAAAAAATATTGTTATCACTTGTCAGTAATGAATTTCTAAAGAGTTCCTCAATAATTGCAGTAGAGCGCGATTCAAAAACTAAACCCTTTTCATGGCCCCAGGGCTTAGCTGAGTTGAAGGTTCGAAAGTATGGCGCAGCCAGTATTTACTACGGCGAACCTCGGCAATAGCGTATTTAGTAATTCGTGTTAGCGTTGCCCCGTGAAGAAAGCAGTATGCCCGGGCTCCTTTGACCCAATAACTAATGGACACCTTGATGTCATTGAGCGTGCCAGTCATTTATTTGACGAGGTAGTAATTGCAGTTCTTGTAAATAACTCAAAGAGCTCTCTGTTTACGATAGAGGAGCGGATAGTTCTAGCTAGAGATTGCGTAAAGCATTTGTCGAATGTAAAGGTTGATATGTGGAGTGGTCTATTAGTTGATTACTGTCGAGAGAATAAAGTTGATGCGATTGTTAAAGGGCTGCGCGCGGTGAGTGATTTTGACTATGAACTTCAGATGGCCCAAATGAATCTGCAATTAAAGGGCGTTGACACTCTTCTTATGGCAACTAAACCTGCCTATTCCTTTCTATCATCATCTCTAGTTAGAGAGATCGCCCGCTATGGTGGGGATGTTTCAAAGCTGGTTCCACCTGGAGTTTTAAGTGAGTTAATTAGGAAAGCAAAAGATTCTTCTTCGCCAAGTTCGCAATCAGGAAGGTCATGACATGGAAGCAATAGAGAAACTCCAATCTGCCATAACTATGGTTAATGAAGCACGCTCAGTTCCATTATCAGCTTCTTGTGTAGTCCATCGAGGTGAGATGTTGGAGCTGCTTGAGGAGATAAATCAAGCGCTTCCAAAAGATCTCTCAAATGCGCAGAAGCTCCTCGGAAGCAGAGAGACAATAATTGAAGAGGGCAGGCAGAGCGCAGAGCAGTTAATTGCTCATGCAAGAGAAGAAGTTGCTCGAATGGTTGAGCAGACTGCAATTGTTGCAGCCGCAAGGGAGGAGTCTGCAAGATTAATTGATGAGGCTCATTCAAAAGTTGAGAAAGAACGTGAAGAAGTTGATGCCTATATCGATTCTCGTCTTGCAACTCTTGAAGTGATTTTAAATAAGACGCTAGAGGCAGTTAATCGAGGGCGAGAAAGATTGGCTGGCGCAAGTGATAAAGATGTACTCTCTCAACTAGCAGAGTAGTAATTACGTGAACTCCAAGACTGAATCACCATTTAAAGTTAATTTCCACGAACTTCCAAGGCGAGCTGGGGAGTTTCGCCAATATCACCTGCAATTTAGCGCACCACAGGCAATCGGTATTGCACTGCTTGAGATTCCAAAGTCAGAGCCGATTGATATCTCATTCAAGGCTGAATCTGTCGATGGCGGAGTTCTACTGACCGGAACTGTTATCTCTCATGCCAAGGGGGAGTGCGGACGGTGTTTAGACCCAATTGACTTTGACGTTAATCAAAAATTCCAAGAGCTATTTCTCTATTCTTCAAAAGTTAGCGAGGTCGAAGATGATGAAGATGAGGTCTTTAGCCTTGATGGTGATATTGCAGACCTTGAAGTTCCGATTCGCGACGCCGTTATTCTCTCGATGCCAATTAACCCTCTCTGCCAGAGTGATTGCTTGGGGCTCTGCTCAGTTTGTGGCCGCAAGTGGCGGGAGCTGGAAAAGGATCACGCCCACAAGGCCAGTGATCCGAGATGGAGCGGATTGGCTGACTGGAAGCCCTAATCAGGCGTGATTTTGCAAAGATATCGAAGCTGAGTAATACTTAGCCCTCAAGTTTGAAGTAGTAATTTTTAAAAGGAGAATAACGTGCCATTACCAAAGCGAAAGATGTCGCGCTCGCGCACACGTTCTCGTCGTAGCCAGTGGAAAGCAACACCTGCATCGACTGCAAATTGCCCACAATGTGCGCAACCTAAGTTGCAACATACTGCTTGCCCTACCTGCGGCACTTATAACCGTCGTCAAGTTCTAGAGGTTTAATCTGAGTCTGGCTCTGACCGAAAAGCTTGGAGTTTCGGTAAAACCAGAGTTACTCGAACTCGCCTTAACGCACCGCTCCTTTGCTTATGAATTCGGTGGTCTTCCAACAAATGAACGCTTAGAGTTTCTAGGCGATAGCGTCCTTGGGTTAGTAATTACCGAAGCGCTCTATGAACGCTTTCCAGATCTTGATGAATCACGTCTCTCACCACTTCGCTCAGGGATAGTAAATATGCGCGCCCTTGCAAGCATTGCAAGAGAGTTAGAACTTGGCTCAGCGCTAAAAATTGGCAAAGGTGAAGAGGTAACGGGAGGAAGAGATAAGAATTCAATTTTGGCAGATGCCTTTGAGGCTTTAGTTGGAGCAATCTATCTAGATCATGGTTTTGATGTTAGCGCAGAGATCATTATGCGTCTGATGAAAAGCGCTATTGATGAAGCAGTAACAAGGGGAGCAGGTCTTGATGGAAAGACTGCGCTACAAGAAATTGTTGCCTCCTCTGGATGGGCGCCACCTGAATATAAAGTCAGTGAGTCAGGCCCAGATCACGATAAAGATTTTGTTGCCTATGCAATTGTTAATGGAGTTACATACCCGCAAGGTCATGGCAAGTCAAAGCGCGAAGC
>CANNDP010000055.1 GCA_947503395.1 Actinomycetota bacterium | reverse complement strand
AAGTTGAGAGCCAAGCTTGATCAGCTGGCCATCCTCCAACATTTGGCGGGAAGAATGGACGCTGGCCGAGTAAATCTAGGTAGCTGCGGATGTTGTTGGGATTAGAGAACTTCGATGGAGTAATTGACAAAGCTCTAGCGGCAGAGACAAACCAATCAATAGGACTTTTAACCATTGAATTATCTGGGTTATCTAAAGCAGAGTGTCTGCCAATGGCCTTTACTAAAGCTGCAATATCCCTTGAGGCAAAGCTTGAAGTGAGGGAGGCATCATTTAGTGGATTCATACTTGATATAAAGCGATACCAAATTCGCTCGGTAATAAAGAGCGCGCAATCACTTCGAGCAACTAGAAAATCACTTAAAGAACTAGCATCAAATGAGCCTTGAGTTCCTAGAACTTTTATCGCTCCTGAAAAGTGTTGCTTGGGATAGAAATTGACTTGACCACTTGACTTATCGATTTTGTAACCAGTTAAAGCTTTGGCAGTTTCTTTTACATCATCTTCGCTATAGCGATTAACGCCAAGAGTAAAGAGCTCCATTAACTCTCTCGATAGATTCTCATTTGGAGCCTTCACGGTATTTAACTGTCCATCTAGCCAGAAGATCAAGGCAGCATCATTGACCATCTCTCTCGACATCTGGGCAAAGTTTTCTAACGCATTTCTCCGCAGAATTTGATTCTGCAGATACATCGGCAGGGCATCATCAACTTTTTGATAAGAGGTAGCCCAATGTCCATGCCAGAACCAAGTCATTCGCTCGCGCAATGAATGCTCTGATAAAACCATTCGATCTAGCCACCAGAAAGAAAGTGAGGTTAACTGCGCTCTTTTTTCGGTTGCATAAGCGACTACATTAGGGCTATTAGGGGCTGGACGCTTTCCCTGATCGCTAACCATTGGCTCGTCTTGGTTGTCGGCAAAAGAATCTTGGCTGGGAACGCTTAGGTATTTCTCTGCTGCCTGATCAAAACCACCAGCTAAGAGATTTGAGAACTCACCAGGACGAGGGCCAAAGCCAAAGCGATGAACTAGACGAGCAATTCTTCTTCGCTCTGCGATGGTGGCCATGAAGAGAAGAGTAAGGTGAAGGCTTCATTTCGCCAACGTGAATACCTTAATATTTAATGAACATTTACCTATAAAAGCAAGAGAGGCCCGGTTTCCCGGGCCTCTCTTTACTACCTTCTCGATGGATTACGGAAGATTATTCTCCGTAATACTTCATTTTAGGAGCGCTGTAACCACGATCGTAAGTCATATTTCCTGCCTTACGGATCTTGGTATAGAGCGCGCCACCTGACATGTTCTTACCGGTTTCAGCAGCATATGCAAGAAGATCTGCAATTGCTAAGTACTGAGAAACGGTGAAGTTACAGTGATTAGTTCCTGTCGCTGCGGCAGGCGTTGTATCTGGCGAACCTGTAGCAGTGAACTTGGAGTACTTCTCTGGCGGTAAGTTCCATAGAGCCAACTGATTATTAGCTGGTTTCTTACGGGTTCCTTCCTTCTTTGCAGCTGCCCACTTTTCAGCAGAATATGCCGCATATTTATCAATCACCGCTTGCTGATTTCCAGGTGTTGTTACTGGATCAGCAGTTCCGGTGAAGAGAATTGTTGGGATTTCAACTTTGCCGCTATGTGTAGTTAGCGTAGCCAACTTTGCAATAGCTGCAGGATTTCCCTTAACTCTTGGTACCGCTGCAAGATATCCAAGCAGTGCATTTACTCCTGCTTCTCCAGTTAGAGCTGAGCTCCAGATGAATCGTTCAGAAGCAACTCGAGCAGAGTAATCAGTTGCAGTGTTATCAAATATTGCTCCACCTGCTTGTTGCTCGACATCATGTGTTGCAAGTACTGCAAGAGCTGCAGCATTTGCAAGGTTTTCTAGAGCAGCAAGAGCTGGATTGATAGCTATCTGGAATGAGAGAGCGTTTGAGGCTGGAAGGCCTGCTGGCGCTGAAGTTGAATCAAAGTGTGCCGATTGCATTGGAACACCAGACATCAAAGCGATAAGAACTAGTGCACTTCTTGATGGAACTGCTTTAAGTGCATCTGGAACCTTTGATGTCGCTGGCCATGCTGGCGCAGTTGGATTTGCAGCAATTGCAGCTTGCATTGCACCGATAACGGTAAAGACCTTTACTAAATCTCCCATTGCTTCGGCATAACCAGCTGTTCCTGCACTATAGCCTCCACCTTTGATGGTTGGATCAAAGAAAGTCTTGATTCCCCAAAGTGCATCTCCAGCCATTGTCATAAGTGGCGTTAGATCACTTGCCATACAAAGAGGCGCTGCTGCGCTAATTAGATCTGGATACTTTTCAGCAAGAGCCTGAGTAATAAAGCCTCCAAGTGAATTACCCCAAGCAACAACCTTTGTTGTCTTTGGGTATTGCTTCTTGAAAACGCCAATTAACTCCACATTGGTCTTGATTGCTGAATCTGCATTCCAGCCTTGACGGGCAAAACCAGATCCCATAACCGCATATCCCTTAGCAAGAAGTGTCCCGATAATTTGGGCATTTCCACCAGGTGCTGGCTCTGGAGTATTAACCACTGTTGTAGGAAAACCAGTGGCTGCCGACAACGTCGCTGGTAGAGGAACATTGTTGCGATATCCATGTGAATATAGATAAACAGTTCCATTGAAGTTTGCTGGAGTCATCAGCATGTATGGCGCAGTATCTGATGTTGCACCAAGGCAAGTTGTTACACCGCTTGCTGTAGTACAAACAGGGTTTGCCTGCGCTGCCGTTGGAATTGATACAACGGTAATTGAGAGCAGTGATGAAACTGCTACGAGCGTTAAGGAACGCTTGAATTTAAAGGTTCTCATGAGTTACTTGGTAATCCTTTCGCTGGCATTGCCGGACGTTTGAAGGTAGAGACCACAACTGGACCGGAGCCACTGTCAGTGGTGTAAAGCGTTACTTTTCCACCGAATGGTTTTCTATCTCCTGTGGCATCCATTACTGCCATGTAGTAGCCGGTATGGCCAACATTGCTCGTGCTTGAGAAACCAAGAGGAGAGTAAGCAACGGAAGCAAAGCTTGATCCCTTTGTCTCCATCGCACGAACTAGACCCTTGCGGGTTAAATTCTTTCCTGCAGCTCTTAGAGCTTGAACGGTCATTAGGCCGATATTCATACCCTGCAATACATAGTCATCAAATGCAGTACCAGTGTTGTACTTGGTATTGATCTCTTGGAACTGCTTGACATACTCATCGCTAGTGTCATTTGGTGATGGATTACCAGCTGGAGTCTGTGCGCCATTTAGCACCGCTACTGGAACACCAATTGCTTTGAGTGTTACTGGGTCAGAACCAACTGATCCAAGAATCCACTGCGGTGCATATCTAGCTGCTGCAGAAACTCCAAGTAGAGCACCTGTTGCTGAAGTTACGCCAAACATGACCACTACTTGAGCTCCACCTGCTGCAAGCTGGGAGACCCAGGTCTGCGCGGTTGCGGAGCTCTGTGAGCCTGAGGTGTAAGGAATTGTTACATCAAACTTAGTACCAGCTGCCTTAAAGGCGCCCATACCATCAATACCAAATTCATCGTTTTGATAAACAATGCCAAGTTTCTTTCCAGCATGGTTCTCCTTGAGGAATTGAGCGATGATCTTTGCTTCCATAGCATAGGAAGGAAGGACCATAAATGATGATGGATAGCTCTTCTTATTTGAGAATCCGCTAAAGCCAGTATTTAGGAAGAGGCTTGGGACTCCGCGCTTAGCTAGGCCAACAGATTTGTGAACTGCGGTGAAGTTTGCAGTTCCAAGAGGGCCAACTAGAGCGAAAACTTTATCTCGCAAAATTAATTCGTTTGTCTTAGAAATTGACAACTGCGCTGAGTACTCATCATTTTTCTGAATGAGAGTAACTTTGCGTCCATAGACGCCGCCATTGTCATTGACATATTTGAAGTAAGCATTCATCGCATTGCCGATCTTGTTATAGCCTGGCGATGCTGCTCCAGTTAGAGGCAGAGTGATTCCAAGTTTGATCTCACTTGCGCTAACGCCCGTCTCTGCGTTTGCTGGAAGCGCTGTTGCTAGGAGAGAGCCAGAGGCAATCACCGCAGCAGCGAGCCAGGTTCGCTTTATACGAGTCTTTCTGATCATTGTTTTCCTTCCATCGAGGGTTTGGCTAGGTGCTATTAATCTACTGGTTACCTAGCGGTAATCAGTTAATGCGCAGGCTTCTTATGACGATGCTTACGCAGGTTCTCGCCAGGCCCATTTGGGGTAAATATCACTGAGAGAATCAGCAATACGCTCACAATTAGACCTGGTAGATAGTTATTTAGTTTATCGGCATCACCCAGCCTGTCGGCAAGGGCCACAGATATCTCAGGAATGACCACGAGAATGAAGGCTCCCAGGACTACCCCAGGAAGGCTTGAGATTCCAGCAAGAACTGCCCCGGTCACCAGGGCAAAGGAGAGGGCCAGGCCATATGCCCCAGGGGCCACAAGGCTAATAGTCATCGCCAGAACTGCTCCAGCAAGACCTGCAAGACCAGAGCTAACAGTAAATGCCAGGACCTTCATTCTTGAAGAGTGAACCCCGCAGAGCTCTGCAGCTAGAGAATTCCCGCGAATTGCTCGCCAGGTGCGACCAAAGCGCGATGAGAGAATATTTGAAGTAATAAATAAAGCAATTAGAGCAATAAAGCTTGCAATCCAGAAGAACCATTTATATTGCGTGAATTCATCACCAAATCTCTCTGGTGGGAAACCAACGTCAAATAAAAGTCCTGGCTCTCCCCCAAGGAAAGCAAATTGATTTGCAATAGCTGGAAGACCAACAGCTAGAGCAAGAGTTGTTCCCGCTAAATAAGGCCCCGAAACTCTTGCAGCTGCTGCTCCAAGAAGTGCGCCAAATAGTGATGCAGTAACAATTGCCATTAAGAATGCAAACCAGATTGGAGTACCTAAATTATTTAAAGTAAGAGCTGCGCCATAGCCACCAACAGCCATCATCGCGCCATTACCTAGTGAGACTTGACCTGAATAACCAGTTAGTAAAACAATTGAAGCAAGCGCGATGGTGTACATCGCCATCTGAGCTCCTTGATAGACGCGAAGCTCATCAACGCGATCACCAATAATTAGTAATACCCAACCAATGAGAACAAAGATAGCTATTTTCTTACGCACGGCGGGCCTTGCCTTTTGCCATAATTCCATCTGGCTTAATCAGCAGAACTAAGATCAAAACGCTAAAGCCGCCAATAAAGACTAGAGAAGTTCCGACATAGTTCAAAATAAATGTAAGTCCAATTCCAAGAACTAAGGCACCAATGACAGATCCGACCATACTTTCAAGACCGCCAATAACAGCTGCAATAAATCCAAAGACAAGTAAGAGATCCAACGAATAAGGAGAGAGGAAGTTATTTGAAGTTACTAACATTCCAGCAACCCCGCCCACGGCTCCTGCGATTGACCATCCAATAGTTCTAGTCCGTGCTGTTCTAATGCCAGCTAATTGAGCAATTTCAGGGGCATAAGCCGAGGCTCTAAGGGCAAGACCCAAGTTGGTGCGCTGGAAGATATAGGCAAGAGCAATAAGAATTATTGAAACTGTAGCAATGATTAAAACATCGAGATTTGAGAATGGAATTGTGCCATCTCCAACGCTAAAGCCATCGGTTGAGGCTGGAGCTTCAATAGATTTAAATTCTCCACCCCAAGTTAGCCCCACAATACTTCTGATAAGTCCGAGTAAACCTAGAGTGGCAATGACAGGTGCTACAACTGCTGCAGGCCCAGAGGTCGCATGCTTAAAAAGCACGCGCATAAAGAAGTAATCAACGCCTGCGCCAACTAGCGCTCCCGCTGCAATTGCAAAAACAAGTCCTAACCAGAAAATCTCAGATCTAGATGCAATCTCAAAGCCAATATAGGTAGAGAGCATTGCTTGTCCTGCTTGCGCAAAATTAACGACCCGAGTTGATCTCCAGACTAAGACAAGTGCTAATGACATAAGGGCATAGATAGATCCTGTTGATAGCCCAATTAATAGAGTCTCAATAACTTTTTGCATCAGTACCCCAAGTAAGCAGCTCGTAGGGCGGGATCATCAATTAGCTCATTGGCTTTGCCGGAGGCAACCACTTCACCAAGATTAATAATGATTCCGATATCAGCAATCTCTAACGC
>CANNDP010000054.1 GCA_947503395.1 Actinomycetota bacterium | reverse complement strand
GGCCCGCGAATACCCAGCGGAGCCATCAACCAATTAAAGAAACCTTCTTCTGTAAAAACTAGTCGCATAGCAATGATTTTTACTAAGTAACCGGCCCAAAGTGGCAGAGTTATTGCTACAGCGAGAATATTTCTGAGCCAAGGCTTGGCAATTTTCGCCATGTAGATACCAAGTGGCACAGCTAGAAGTACACAGATAGCAGTTACCGATAAAGCTATAAAAAGAGTACGAATTGATGTTGCAATATAAGCAGGGACTGTAAAAACCATTATGAAGTTCTCTAGATTAAAACCAGGGCTAACTCTTGATGTAAAAGGATCTACATTCCAAAAAGCTGTTATAAGTAAAAGAAAAAGTGAGACTATGTAAACGCCAACAATCCATGTCATGGGAAGAGACAAGAGAGAAATCAATCTAACCTTTGGCTTTCTTAGAAAGAAGGAAGAGATTGGTCGGCTGCCCCGATAGTCTGATTTTGTTGACATATTTTTTTGATTAGTTTGTGTGGGAGTCGATTACTCGACTCCCACACAACATTTATCAACCTTTAACGGTTGCCCAGGCGTTAGTCCACTCTTGGAAGCTAGTGCACTTAACGTCTTTTCTACCATCAACGCAGGTTTCAATTGGAGTTGTCCAAGGCCAAATTCTCTTGAAGAACTCTTCATCTTCTGCAAAGAAGGTATCGCAGTGAGCTTGAGCCTCAGGGCTGGAAGCGCAGTATGCGACGTTCGCTGGTGCCATACCGAAGTTAACAGCGATAGCGCCATTTACCTCTGGCTTGCTGGTGTAATCCATCCAAGCATAGGCACAGTTGATGTTCTTAGTAGTTGAGCTAACCAACCATGAATCAAACCAACCAGTTGAACCTTCAACTGGAAGTGTTGTCTTTAGGTTGTCTTTAGCTGCGAACTTACGAAGAACTTCCCATGAAGTACCAACCACAGTATTGCCACCAACGAATGAAGTTATCTGTGCAACTGGATCTGACCAGTACTCGCCAATAACTTGATTCTGCTGCTTCAATAGATCGATAGCAGCAGCTAACTGTGTTTCATCTAGAGCGTAAGGATTCTGAATACCTAGCTCTGGCTTGTGATACATCAAATAAACTGCAGCATCAGCAATATATATAGGTGCGTCGTAAGCAGTGATCTTGCCCTTATAAGGAGTGTTTAGCTCCCAGACAACATCCCAACTCTCTGGTGCTCCACCTGTTACTTCTTCATTGTATTGAAGCAGGTTAGCGCCACGACCAATAGGAACACCGTAAGGCTTTCCATTTACTGTGTCGTAAATATTTCCCTTCATACCAGCGGCAATGTCATCGCTGAAGTTAGGAATTAGGTCAAGATTTAATGGTTGTACGTCGCCACCGACAATAAGTCTAAGAGCGGCATCACCTGATGCAGAAACGATGTCATATTGACCAGTTCGCATCAAGGTAACCATTTCATCGCTGGTACCTGCAACGCGAGGATTTACTTTGCATCCGGTATCAGCTGTGAATTTATCGGTCCAGGCTGGTTCAACAAAGCCTGACCAGTTAACGATATTTAATTCGCCCTCAAATTCACCCATTGCTTCATGCATTGGGATATCGGGCACTTCAATTGCAACTCCAGAGCTCTCATCGCTTCCAGATGAACATCCACTGATGATCAAAACAGATGCGGATAGAGCGCTAAGTATTGCTAGTTTCTTCCCCTTCATTTTCTTCCTTTCGTGTGACTCGAGTCAACACTAAACAGGTATCTGAGCTACATGGCTATTTCGCCATACGGCCATTACCTGATCGCCAGCGACAAAACTATTGTCTTGCCCCAGCAATTCTGTGTTTGTCTTTCTTACCGTTAATTTCACTCCAAAATCGGTCTCAAGTATGTAAATGGTGTTCGCGCCAACAAAGGCTGCCTCTTGCACAGTTCCTTTTACGGAAGTTTCACTCTTATCGATCTTGGTCTCAGGCGCCTGTAATCTGATTCGCTCCGGTCTAATGCTCACTGTTGTTGTGGCTCCTAAGAATTTTTGAGCCACATCTACGGAGAAGATATTCGCGGTTCCTAAAAACCCAGCAACAAAATTAGTTCTTGGTTCCTCATATACCTGCTCCGGAGTTCCAACTTGCTCTATGCGCCCGGAGTTAAAGACCACAATTCGGTCACTCATTCTCATAGCTTCTTCCTGATCATGAGTGACAAAGACGAATGTTATTCCAGCATCGCGTTGAATCTTTTTTAATTCAACCTGCATTTCTTCCCTTAGCTGTCTATCAAGTGCGCCAAGTGGTTCATCTAGTAGTAGTACCCGAGGTCTTAAAACTAAAGCTCGAGCTAGAGCAATTCTCTGTCTCTGCCCACCAGAGAGTTGATGTGGCAAACGGTTAACAGTTTCCTCAAGCTTCACCGAAGCAATAGCTTCTAGCGCCTGTTTTGCCCTTTCAGCCTTGGGAACTTTTCTCGTTCTTAATCCATACTCAACATTTTCTTGAACACTCATGTGAGGAAAGAGCGCATAGTCTTGAAAGACAGTATTGACATCGCGATCAAAAGGAGGAAGGTGAGTTATATCTTCCCCATTTAACTTAATTGAACCGGCGTCTGGGTCCTCAAAGCCAGCAATCATTCTTAGAACAGTGGTCTTGCCAGATCCAGATGGCCCAAGCAAAGTGATGAACTCACCCGACTCAATATCTAGTGATATGTCATCAACTGCCTTGACGTTGCCAAAAGATTTCGCCAAATCGCGAATCTCAATTAAAGCCATAGAAAGACCCTATCTAGTAGTAGCACTTTTGTAAGGGGATTTTGATAAATATTTGGCAAAGATTTCCATGTGGGGGAAGATGCGGGTATGGATGAGAACCTAACGCTCTCGATTGATTGCGGAGGCCTCTATCTCAAGAGCTGCGTCCTTGATAGTTCGGGAACGATGCATTCCAAGCCAAATAGAATTGCAACTCCTTATCCACTTCCGCCAGCAACATTTGTAGAAACCATTGCCGAGATTGCTTCAGGACTTCCTAAGGCTTACAGAGCAACAATTGGAATGCCAGGAATGATTAGAAATGGCGTTGTTATTTCTACCCCGCACTACATTACAAAGAGTGGGCCGCGCACAAAAATTGATCCAGAAAGCGCTGAACTCTGGTCTGGCTTTGATGCACAAAAAGCAATCTCAACAAAACTAAATGTTCCAACGCTAGTTTTAAACGATGCAGAAGTGCATGGCGCAGGAATCATTACTGGCTCTGGATATGAGGTAGTAATCACATTAGGAACAGGTCTTGGCTTTGCAATCTTTTATGGTGGAAAATTAACGCCGCACTTTGAACTCTCTCATGCCACAGTACGCAGAGCAACGACTTATGACACTTGGATCGGCGAGCAAGAGCGCAAGAGGCTTGGAACAATATTCTGGTCACGAAGAATTAGAGTTTTAGTGGAAGAGCTTCGCCCAGTTTTTAAGTGGGACCGGTTATATCTCGGTGGTGGAAATGCAAGATTGATTCGCCCAATAGATTTAGAGCGAATGGGTGATGATGTAGTTGTGGTGCCAAATACTGCAGGAGTTGCAGGTGGTGTTAGGGCTTGGAACTTAGAACACTACTATCGAGTTTAAGCGCGAAGTGCTTTAGCAAACTCTAAGAAATCTCCAACAATTATGTCTATCTCGCGCTGGCCATGGGCTAGAGAGATCAACCATTGCTCATCAAGTCCTGGCGGGGTCATTACATTTCTATTTAGCGACCAGAAGAAGGAAAGCTCTGCAATATCAAAGTCTGTAGCTTTGTAATCTCGATAGTTTCGAACTGGGCTAGCAGACCAGGTAATACAGCCCTTTACTCCAAAGCCAACAGTGTGGGCTGGAATTTCATACTCATTAATGATTTCAGCGATTTTACTTAGACCATCTCTATTTAGATCTTCACATCTTTTCAGGGCTTCTGGAGTACAGAGGCGATCTGTTGCTCTTATTCCTGCCATTGCTAGGTAATGACCATTAAATGTTCCAAGATGGCTATGTTTTCCATTAACGACAACTTCCATATATTCCTTCTTGCCGCCAAAGGCAGCAACTGGAATACCGCCGCCTATTGATTTAGCGATGGCGATTAGATCAGGCTTAACTCCGAGGCGCTGCGCAGCTCCTTGTGGACCTGCAGTAAGGCCAGTTTTTACTTCATCAAATACCAGCAAAACTCCATATTGATCACAGAGCTCACGAACTCTCTCTAAATAGCCAAGATCTGGAAGAACGATTCCAATATTTTCTAGAACTGGCTCCATAAATACACAAGCAATTTGATCTGCATCTTTCTTCAATACTCGCTCGATTGCCTCGGCATCGTTATATGGGACAACCCAGACATCACCAGGAACTGTTGCTCCAAGAGGGACTGCATTAGGTGAGTTGGCATCACCGGCGCGGTCTATCTCAGGCTTTGCTGAAACCATTAGAGGGTCATATGAACCGTGATACCCGCCTTCAATCTTTATTACGCCAAGTTTTCCAGTCGCAGCCCTTGCTGTTCTTAAGGCATACATCGTGGCTTCAGTGCCAGAGTTGGCAAAGCGGACCATATCTAGACCAAATCTGCGGCAGATAATTTCAGCACCAGATCTTGTAATAGGAGAAGGAGTGGCAAATAAGGTGCCAACATCTAGGGTGGCATGGGCCTCTTTTACTACCTCTTCATTTAAGTGGCCGACTAGGAGAGCTCCAAAACCCATAGAGAGATCGAGCATCTGTCGACCATCAACATCGGTTAGCCAGGCTCCCTTAGCAGCAACAATTGAAATTGGATATGGATCCCAGTGCTGGAAACTCGAAGCTACGCCTTTTGGAGTTACTTCAGAGGCGCGCCTATTTTCAACGCCAGATTCTGGAGCAAGTTTTTCAAACTTAACTTTCTCTATTTCCAAGAGCTCATTTATGCGAGCAGGAGAAATCGGTTTAACTTTATATGGGGTAGATCTAAATGTTTCTAAGTGATGGGTTTTATTGAACATGGGATTGGTTTGGACTTCCCAAATACGGATCAATAGATCCGATTTGTTGGTACCACGCCCCTATTCGCTTATTAAACTTGTCCTAAGCCTACTGCCGCCCTTAGGACTCCGTCAACAGATGGGACTTTTGTGCGTGTTTATCGCATGAATAAATCACGAAGTCTGCGTGTTGTGAAATAAAGTCCGCAAATAATCATTACTAGAAAATAAGAAATATGAAGCAAAGTTCCTGAATCAAAATTGCCAAACCAAACATCACGCACTAGTTCTATTCCATGCCAGGAGGGCATTAGTTGAATTAAAAACTCTAACCAATCAGGGTAAACAGAGATTGGGTAGAGAGAGCCTGAAAATAGAAACAGTGGCAGCAGAACGATATTTATCATTCCCATCTGTTGATAGGTTTTGAAGTAAGAAGTAATGGCCATACCAAAGGAGGCAAAGCCAAAAGCGATAAACACAGCTGCTGGAATTGCTAAAACTGCAGAGAAGCTAGGAACTAAACCAAGAGGTGTGGTAATGGCAAGAAAGGCAATGGCATAACTTAAACCACGAAATAGCGCCCAGGTGATTTCGCCAAGAGCCACATCAAGTGGTCCAAGTGGGGTTGCAAGCATTCCTTGATAGAGCTTGCTCTCATTTAATTTAAAGAAAACATTCCAGGTTGAGTCATAAATCGCTCCATTCATGGCGCTAGTTGCAAGCAAACCTGGGGCGATAAAAACTGTGTAGTCAATCGTCTTATCTCCCAGAGTCACGTTTCCAATCAACTCGCCCATTCCGTAGCCAAAAGCAAGTAAATAGAGCACTGGCTCAACAAAGCCTGTGGCTACCGGAACCCAAGTTGAAGAGCGAAGAGCAATTAACGATCTTTCAATGATAGCTCGAGCGCGCCCAGCATAGAGCTGATGGCCAACACGGTTGGCTCTGGCATCTGCAATTGCGACCGCGTTACTCATTTAGTCAGCCTCGTTGTGAAAGTTCTATTGGCAAGAGCAAGACCGCCGATAAGTAGAGCAAGAAGAAATGCGAAGTGGACGATCAACATCTGGGCACTAATTGAGTATCCGTATGAAAAGTATCTGCCAAGTTCTGTCGCATGCCATAGCGGTGAGATCCAACCAATAGGCTGGAGATAAATAGGCATCGTGTTTAGCGGGAAAAATGTGCCTGAGAAGAGAAACATCGGCATGATTATTAGGCGTCCAAG
>CANNDP010000053.1 GCA_947503395.1 Actinomycetota bacterium | reverse complement strand
GCAGGCCACATCATTATCTGCTTTCGGTCTATTTTCTCCGGCTAGATATGCCATGCGATGAGGAGCCCAAAGGCGCTCCCACCGATCAGGCATGCCTGCTCCCCCGCTTGATTCAAAAGTCATGAAGAACTAAACCTGCTTTCGATGACTTATCGCCGATTGAATTTCAGCAATTGCATCAGAGAGGGCAATTCCGTTTTTCTGTTCTCCATTTCGATAGCGGAAGGAAACCGCTCCGGAGTTAACATCCTCTTCACCAGCAATCATCATGAATGGAATCTTCTCGTTCTGCGCATTTCTAATCTTTTTCTGCATTCGATCATCTGATGCATCAATTTCCGCTCTAATTCCAAGTTTTTTCATATCCGAAACAATTTTTTCAAGATAGGAATTAAAGGCCTCTGCTACCGGAATTGCCCTTACTTGAATTGGCGCAAGCCAGGGAGGAAATGCGCCTGCGTAGTGCTCGGTTAATACTCCAAAGAAACGCTCGATTGAACCAAAGAGGGCTCTATGAATCATTACTGGTCGAGCGCGAGATCCATCTGATGCGGTGTAGCCAAGATCAAAACGCTCTGGAAGTTGGAAATCCACTTGAATCGTCGACATCTGCCAAGTTCTACCGATGGCATCTTTTGCCTGAACCGAAATCTTTGGACCATAAAAGGCTGCCCCGCCAGGATCTTGGACTAACTCTAAATTCTGCTTTGCAGCAGCGCTAGCAAGAGCTGCAGTTGCATCTTGCCAATCACTCTCCTGACCGATTGATTTCTCTGGGTTTCTAGTGGAGAGCTCTAGATAGAAATCATTGAGACCATAATCACGCAAAAGATTTAATACAAATGTTAAGAGGCTATCTAGCTCATCAACCATCTGCTCTTTACTGCAATAGATATGGGCATCATCTTGAGTAAAGCCTCGCGCTCTTGTTATGCCATGGACCACGCCAGATTTTTCATATCTATATACAGTTCCAAATTCAAATAATCGAAGTGGCAGGTCGCGATAAGACTTAGCGCTGGACTGATAAATCAAATTGTGGAACGGGCAGTTCATCGGCTTCATGTAATACTGCTGGCCAGCTCTCTTAATAGTGCCATCGCTATGGTGTTCTTCATCCATAATCATTGGCGGATACATTCCATCGGCATACCACTGCAGGTGGCCCGATTTTTCAAAGAGAGCAGCTTTAGTTAAATGTGGTGAGTAGACAAACTCATATCCCTCTTCTTCATGGCGCTTTCTAGAGTAATCCTCCATCGCCATTCGAATAGCTCCGCCTTTGGGATGAAAGATTGCAAGGCCAGAACCAATCTCCTCAGGAAATGAGAAGAGATCTAACTCTGCTCCTAGTTTTCTATGATCACGCTTCTCTGCCTCAGCTAGAAGATGCAGGTAGCCATCGAGTGATTCTTGCGAAGGCCAAGCGGTGCCATAGATTCGCTGCAGCATGGGATTTTTCTCAGAGCCCCGCCAATATGCTCCAGCGCTTCTCATTAATTTGTAGGTAGCGATGTACTTAGTCGAGGGCAGATGGGGTCCTCTACAAAGATCACTCCAGAGCGCTTTTCCGTCTCTTCCTAAATTGTCATAGATCGTAAGTTCGCCTTGCCCCACTTCAACGCCAGCTCCATCTGCAGCATCTGATGATTTCAATTTAACTAACTCGCATTTATAGGGCTCGCCGGAAAGCTCAATTAAGGCCTCAGAATCAGTAACTACTCTTCGCTTAAACCTCTGGCCATCCTTGACTATCCTCTTCATCGCAGATTCGAGTTTGATGAGATCATCTGGAGTAAAAGGGTTCTTTGGATCAAAGTCATAATAGAAGCCATCTTTAATCGGAGGGCCGATTCCTAATTTAGTTTCCGGGAAAACATCCTGAACCGCTTGCGCCAGAACGTGCGCTGTTGAGTGGCGTAAAACATTTAGTCCCTCATCTGAGCGAATCGATACGGCTTCGAGAACATCACCTTGCGATATATCGCTCCAAAGATCTTTTAGTTCGCCATTTATCTTGCAGACAATAATCGCATCTGCTCCAGGTTTCATTCTCTCTGGATAAATCTGCTCCAGAACTTGGGTGACTTTAAGCCCTGCTTCTATTTTTTTGGAGGCGCCATCAACGATTATTTCAATTTCACCTGGCGACATGACATCAGGCTACCAAATCCTGGGCCTCTATCGCCTTAAGAGATCGGCCGTTAGCTGTAATAAATCGCGATTGTAAGCAGAGATGCCAGGGTCAGAAGAGCAGCAATGAGGTATTTAACCCAGAGCGGGATTCCAATTTTCTCTGAAAAATTCTCTGCAATATCTTTCGTCTGTTTTATCGCCCTTGATGCCCAAGCAAACTCTGTTGCCAAAATACCAAGACCAGCAAGAAGAACTAGAAGTCCAGGACCTGGCGCAAATAGAAGAGCTGAACCAATTACCGTAACTAATCCACCGATCACTCCAATGAAAACGCGCCATAACAACGAGCCATAGGGCGTTGACTTAATCTGGCGTCTTACATTCACTCCTCTAGATTACCCAATATCCAGCTTTGAAAAGCTGAGGTAAGTTCATTAATAATCTTAGAGTTGGAATAGAGATGGCCTTCAAAAACCAGAACCCCGACTATCTCCCCAAAAACTGATGTTTAGGCTAGGTATCTAAATACTGCGCATCTATGCTTTAAGTAGACTCCATTTTCCATAAGACTTGGGCAGAACGCTCTAGGTGCGATAGATTTCGCCCTCTAAATGGCTTAGGTCAGTAGATGCGGACGTAGCGCAGTTGGTAGCGCGGAACCTTGCCAAGGTTCAGGTCGCGGGTTCGACCCCCGTCGTCCGCTCTCTTAATTTGAATGTGAAATTAACGCAATAGTTTTGGTGGAGTGGCCGAGAGGCGAGGCTCGGGACTGCAAATCCCGCTACACGGGTTCAAATCCCGTCTCCACCTCCAAGGAAAGAACATATACATTTTGAGAAATGTATAGTTCGCACTTCGGACGATTAGCGCAGCGGTAGCGCACTTCCTTGACATGGAAGGGGTCACTGGTTCGATCCCAGTATCGTCCACGTAGTTTTATCTCTGATCTAGGAAAACTCGCACACGGCGCAACGTTTCTACAAGGTATTCCGGTGCCATGTCTCGGTGCTCTTGATTCGTGGTTTCATATAGGTAATTAAGCAGAATAATTCTCCGTTGTAGAAGAAGCCCAATCAACTGGCGTTTGTCATACCGTGGGAGTTCGGACACTGACTGATACCCCGCTAGGAGTGCAGCTTCCTGCTCTGGGGTATCCAAGTAGTAAAGGGCTATAGCCAAATCCTGGATCGGTAAACCAAAGCCGGCGTCGTCGAAATCGAAGATATAGATTTGATCTCCGTTGGTAAATACGTTCGCACCGTGAAGGTCTGCGTGAATCGCAATTGCCTTGCTTCCGGAATAAAGGTCCTCGATTATATTCTCGATCTCGTTCTTTGCCTTGGTTAGCAGTTCAATATCTTCTTTCGAAAGTGGACTGGCAGACGAAAAGATAATGTCCTGCGTTTGCCACAAGAAATCTTTCAAAAACGGCAATTGAGCCTTATCGGGGAGAGTGAAGTCGGCGGTTGCTTGATGCATCGCTGCCATTGCTGCCCCAAGTTTTCTTAACGCTTCGTCATTTGGTTCATCCCCGAGTTCTTCCCCTTCCAGCCACGAATACAGGACAACGCCCAAATCCCTTTCCAACATAGAAGAGGCAACGGTAAGAGCAAATTCGCCTTTCTTGCAGGCGACTGGTTTCGGCAGATTAACTGCCTGTTTCTGATTGAGAAAGCCAACGAAAGCAATCTCACCTCTAAGATTTTCATAAGTTCGGTCAGAGTTAACATTAATTCGAAGTGCGAAAATGTCTCTATTTGATGTAACTACTTTAAAAGTAGCGTTAAACTCAAAATTAACTATTTCAACTGAATGAATTTCAAATGGATAATCAGAAAGAACGGTATGCGCCAATTCTAAGACGTGCTCCCTTTGGGCCTGAACATCTAGTTGCCCGAATTGAGACGATTGCATTTGCCGAAATTTATGTCAGAAATTCAGCTTTATCAACCTTAGATAATCAAACAGGAACCGAACAAGACCAATTTCTGATCAGAGCCATGAATGTCTGCCCTATGGTGATAAAGTTGAACCAAGTAGGATTTTCTACTAATTGGTGCACGTAATCCACGTTGTCACTGGTTCGATCCCAGTATCGTCCCCTGAAAGCTTTAACTAGTTTGTTCTAATGACCCGAATCTTTGAAGATGCAAAAGGAATTTCCTTGGGGGTCCTTCAAGATTCGCCATTCAAATCCACTACTGGTGCGTGAGGTTTTTACGTGACTGCCGCCAAGATTCTTCACCAAATCTTCGGTTTCATTGAGATCATCTACCGCTACATCAATATGAATCTCCTGAGAGTCGGAAGATTTTTTTGCCACTCGCTGAAAACCTATCTTGAAGTTCTCGCCCGGTGTTGGAAACAGCCAAATATGTTCAGTTGAAGCATTGTGAGGATGTGCTTCAACGCCTAATACTTTGCCCCAAAAATTAACGAGTACCTCAGGGTTTTCGCTATTGAACATAACGGTGGTCACCTTTGCCTTGCCCAAAGCTTTTCTCCAATCCCTTAAAGTCCCTGTTGCGAAAATCTACCCTTTAACTACTCATCGCAACAAGAGAGACGCCCCACAGGCAAACTCGCTATCTTCCAACGTTTTTTAGCCACAGATCCTATTCTTGTCTCATGAGCGCAAATAATCAGATGCCCTGTGATTTCTGCCAGCGCCCCTATGACCCAATTGCAACTAGATGGCTCTGCCCTCATTGCCATATGAAAACTAATTGCTGCGATGGCGCTCCCTGTCCGATGCCTGATGTGGCAGAGATATCAATGAGTAGCAATGGAAGAAATGAACTTGCAGGTTCTTAAGCTGTAATTACGCCTGTTGATAGAAAGATTAGCAAGAGAGTTCCGAGCAATACGCGGTAGATAACAAAAGGCATAAAACTCTTAGTTTGAACGTATTTCATTAGCCAAGAGATAACTAAATATCCGATAACAAAAGCTGTGAGCGTTGCAACAAAAGTCTCTCCGTGAGAAAAAGCGTTTAATGGCCTTGACAGTGAGTTGAAGAGTTCAAACGTGCCGCTTCCTAGCACTGCGGGGATAGCTAGCAGGAATGAGTAGCGCAGAGCTGCATCTCTTTTGTATCCCAGAGCTCTTCCCATAGCAATCGTTGCACCGGAGCGAGAGACTCCTGGAATTAGAGCGAGTGATTGCGCAATTCCATAGCCCACACCGTCTTTTGCTCCTAAGGCATCAAGGTTCTTTACTCTCTTGCCATAATGATCTATCACGCCAAGTAGAAGGCCAAAGACAATTAAGGTGGCTGCAATCAGATAGAGAGAACGAAAATTCTCGCGAATGTACTCCTGGCCAAAATATCCCAGGAAAAATATGGGGAGTGACCCGAGGAGAATTAGCGCTGATAGACGCGCATCGTTTTTTTCACTGCCAACTAATTCACCTCTTCTTATAAGCCATTTAAGAGATGCAGAGATGAGCCTTGCAATATCAGCTCTGAAATAAATCAGAACCGCTATCTCTGTCCCAATCTGCATTATCGCTGTGAAGGTAGCCCCGGGATCCTGCGCTGAGGGCAGGAACTCGCCGAGAATGCGAATATGGGCGCTTGATGAAACAGGGAGAAATTCAGTTAAACCCTGAACAATTCCAAGAAATATTGCCTCAAGCATTACTTACTAACCCTCTGCGTTTTAACAGCGGTTCAATAACTGCATCTCTACCTCTGAAATTCCTAAACATCTCAAGAGAATCAATTGAGCCACCTTGGCTCATAAGTTTGCCTCTAAGGTGATCGCCATTCTTTCGAGTTAAACCACCATTTTCCTTAAACCACTCGCCAGTATCGGCATCAAAGACCTCGGCCCAGATATAGCCGTAATAACCAGCAGAGTATCCCCCAGCAAAAATATGAGAGAAGTAGGAAGAGCGATATCTTGTTGGAACACAGTCATAGGCAAGGCCGTAGCTCTCTATCGCCTCTGCTTCAAATTTCTCAACATCGCTTATAACTTCATCTGATGAAAGTGAGTGCCAAGCAAGATCAAGTATTGCTGCAGCCATATAGCTAGTTGTGGCATGGCCCTCATTAAAGGTTGATGACTCTTCAAGTTTATCTATCCAGCTCTGCGGCAGGCGCTCCCCACTTTGAT
>CANNDP010000052.1 GCA_947503395.1 Actinomycetota bacterium | reverse complement strand
TAAATGAACTCTGCCACGAGGCGAAACCTTATCGTTTATCCGAGCATTACTTGGCACTAGATAGACTTAGGTCGTTAAATGCGCCCGTAGCTCAGTCGGATAGAGCACCCGCCTTCTAAGCGGGTTGTCGCAGGTTCGATTCCTGCCGGGCGCGCATTGTTTTTGGGCAATAAAAAATCCCAGGACCCCTCGAAATCCCAGGATTATTTATTTTTAGGAGTTAACCCATCTTGCCGGTTACGTAAGCCTCAGTTCTCTCATCATCTGGGGTACTAAACATCTTCTTTGTTTCGTTAAATTCCACAAGCTTTCCAGTGCGGCGATCTGAAGTTAAATTAACCTCAGTTACGTAGAAGGCAGTGTATGAACTTACGCGAGCAGCCTGCTGCATATTATGAGTGACAATAACAATGGTGTACTGCTTCTTAAGCTCTGCCATCAACTCTTCAATACGCAGCGTGGCAATTGGATCAAGTGCTGAGCAAGGCTCATCCATCAAGATAACCTCCGGCTCAACTGCAATCGAGCGAGCGATACAGAGACGTTGCTGCTGACCGCCTGAGAGGCCAAGGGCTGATTCATTTAAGCGATCTTTAACTTCATCCCAGAGCGCTGCTGACTTGAGAGATTTCTCCACAATGTCATCTAACTCTGACTTCTTCGGTCTGCCATTTACTTTTGGACCAAAGGCGATATTTTCATAGATGCTCTTAGGAAATGGATTTGGCTTCTGGAAAACCATACCAATGCGCCTTCTCACCTCAACTGCGCTAGCACTTGGATGATAGAGATCTGCATCATGATAAAAGAGTGAGCCATGAACTTTTGCGCCAGGGATAAGGTCATTAGTTCTATTCAAAGTCCTAAGCAGCGTTGACTTGCCACATCCAGAGGGACCAATAAAGGCTGTGATGTCATGAGATGGAATCTGCATATTTACATCGCTGACTGCAATGAAGTCCCCATATGAGACTGCAACATCTTTGAGAGTAAAGACCGGATCAACGAACTTCAAAGGCTCGCTTGGCGTTCTATTGGCGGTTGAACTGCTCATTGGGTTTGACCCTTTCTTTGGCTCTGATGTGGCAACTTTACTTGCCTGTGCTTGATTTGAAATCATTGACATTAAATGTTCCTCTTTCTCAAGGTGTAATCACGAAGCAATATGGCAAATAGATTCATCGCAAAGAGAATCGCTAGAAGAATCAAGCTTCCCGCAGAGGCTAGAACTTGGTATTCCTCTCTGGAATCTGAGGCGTATTTAAAGATCGCAAGCGGCAGAATGGTGAAACCACTATCAAGGCCAGTTGGATTAAAAGTCACAAACGAGAGGGCGCCTAAAAGGAGTAGGGGGGCTGACTCTCCCATAGCTCTTGATACCGCAAGAATCGATCCAGTTGCAGTTCCAGGGATAGCAGATGGAATAACTAACTTGTTAACAGCCTGCCATTGTGTGGCGCCAAGTGCTAGCGCACCCTCTTTATATGAAGGAGGAACGGCTCTAATGGCTTCGCGAGTAATAATAATAATCACTGGAAGAATCAACATACCAAGAACGATGGCGGCAGATCCCACGGTAAAGCCCCAGCTAAGTGGGCCGCGAGCAATAAAGGCAAGTCCGATTAGCCCAAAGACAACCGCTGGAACACCTGCCAGGTTTTGAATATTTAATTCAATGAGCGCGGTGAAGCGATTCCGCTTTCCAGCGAACTCCTCTAAATAGAGAGCGGTCATTACTCCAACAGGAACTGCAAAGAGGGTGGCAAATCCCACCACCCAGATACTTCCCATAATTGATGATTGAAAGCCTGCAGTATCAATGTCATAGGAAGGAAAGAATCTAACTAAATCCCAGGAGAGTAAGTATCCAGCATTGTTATAGAGGCGATAGATGATATAAAAAATAAAAGCAAGTGAGGCTACGATACTAATAGAGAGAAAAGTAGTAAAGCTAATGTCTCTTATTCGGCGATCAATTGATACCCGACTTTCAAGTGAAGTACTAGTAGTTGCCATCACTCATAGGCCTCTCTAAATCTTGAGATAAATCTATTTCCCAAAATGTTGAGAATTAAAGTAACTGTAAATAAGACAGTTCCAACAAGGAAGATCGTGTTATAGGCAGATGAACCAACTTCCGCATCGCCAATTCCCGCAAAACCAATAAATGATGCCATCGTCTGCATTGGATCTCCTGGATTTGCCGAGAGCTTTGGATAGCTTCCAGCAACCATTAGAGCAATGGTGGTCTCGCCAAAAGCTCTAGCAAAGGCCAAAATCAGCGCAGCTACCACTCCAGAAAGTCCTGCATTTAAAACTACTTTTGTCGCAACTTCTCGCCTAGTTGCACCTAGGGCATAGGCCGCCTCACGCATTGCTCTCGGCACAGATGAGAGCGCATCATCAGCAACTGAGGCAATAATTGGAATAATCAAAATACCGGTCATTAACCCAGCACCAACGGCGGTATAAGCCAGTGGGTCACCTATCGGCCAATATTTCTCCACAAGTTCCGGGTTTACAACATAGAGGCCAAAGAGACCTAGAACCACTGTAGGGATTCCAGCCAAGATCTCAAGAATTGGTTTAACGATACGGCGAAGATTAAAAGTTGCATAATCACTTAGAAATATCGCTGCAGCAAGTCCGATAGGAATTGCAATAACCATCGCAATCAAAACGATGATGAAAGTTCCAGTAAATAACGGGGCCATGCCGTATTGCGAAGGGGTAAATAGAGGAGCCCAGACGGTTCCAAATACTTGAGTAGTTATTTCTCCAAGAAGTCTAAAAGTGGTGGGCAGAAGAGAGAGAACAATTCCAACGGTTACCAGCACAGAGATTAAAGTGGCTGAGGCCATCAATTTAATTATTACTGATTGAATTAGATTTCTTCTGCGAAGGTGGGTAGAGGGAGCTAGCGACATCACGGCGGTACCGCTCTGTGCTGTGGTGCTCATCCTCTACCCCTCTTCGGTATAACTAATTACAGCTTTTTGCTACCAAAAACCTTACCTTAGTTGGAAAGTTTCTTTAAAGCTGCAAGATCGGCTTCCAACTTCTTGGTCTGATCGGCAGTTAGAGGAAGGAACTTCGCCTTTTCGGAGAGGTTCTTTAGATCTGCTGCGTAGAACTCAAGGAAGGGAATAATCGCCTTATTGCTCTTTGCCTTCGCATTATTTACATAGATAAATAGTGGTCGAGCAAGTGGAGTGTATGAGCCATTTAATACGTTTTCTAGTGATGGCTCTGCGCATCCCTTACCTCCGTCAATAGCAATTGCCTTATTGATGTCGGTGTTTTCTTTGTAGTAAGAGAATCCGTAGTAACCCATTGCGCCTGTTGAGCGCTTAACACCATTTACAGTGACGTTGTCATCTTCTGTTGGGGTGTAGTCAACGCGTGAACGCTTTGCAGGCCTTCCATTGACCTGCTCTGTGAAGTACTCAAATGTTCCAGAGTCGGTTCCGGCGCCAAATAGCGGCATCTTAACTCTTGGGAAATCGGCACGAACTTGGTTCCAGTAATTAACCTTACTTCCTGGCTCCCAAATTTTCTTTAGCTCTGCAATTGTTAGGCACTTTGCCCATGTGTTCTTCGGGTTAACAACAACTGAAAGGGCATCTGTTGCTAGACGTAGTTCGGTAAATGTAATCCCAGCATCTGCACACGCCTTACGTTGGGTTTCTGAATATGCTGCTGACGCATTAGCCATATCTAGTTCGCCTTTACAGAAACGAGTCTGTCCGCCGCCAGTTCCTGAAATACCAACTGTGATCTTTGTCTGAGAGATTTTTTGAAATGCTTCAGCTGCTACACCAGTAAGAGGTGCAACTGTGCTTGAACCATCAATTGCGATTGCGCCAGAGACATTAGCAAACTGCTTAGTATCAATTGTTGACCCACCTGACGTGGAAGCTCCAGCACCTTTTTTGCCACCAGTCTTCTTCCACTTTAATCCGCCGCCAGCAATTGAGCACTTGTATTCCACGCCTTTTGCATCGTAATCAACTTTGTTTCTCGATTTACATGCACCGAGATTTGTAACCGGGCCTTCAGGTGTGCTCGCAAGGGCTGGAGCACTCAGCAATGAGAGTGCAAGTCCTGTAGCCGAGAACACCGCGAGGATTCGCTTCTTTGAAAACATTAAAGAACCTTTCAATAAATTTTTGATGCCGAAGGGCTCCGGCATGGGGGAATCTGACCCTCTATGGGTAAATAGCCAATGGGTGCTAGGTGAACGGCAGGTGAACTCTGACCTAGAAGTTGGGGGTATCGTGCCCGCGTGGCCCAAGAGAACCCTGCTCTAATTTGGATCGATTGTGAGATGACTGGGCTGAATCTAGCCTCAGATGCCCTGATTGAAATCGCTGTATTAGTTACCGATAGCGAGCTTAATCTGCTTGGAGATGGTATCGATCTAGTCATCGCAACAACTCCAGAGAAGCTAGCTTCGATGAGCGATGCAGTAAAGAGAATGCATAGTGATTCTGGATTAATAGAGAAGGTAGCAGATGGAGTTAGCCTCTCAATAGCTGAGGAAAAGATTCTTGAGTATCTAAAGCAATATACAGCAGAGGGAAAGTCCCCCTTAGCTGGAAATTCAGTAGGTATGGATAGAAACTTTATTGCTAGGGATATGCCGCTACTAAATAGCTTTCTCCACTATAGAACTATTGATGTCTCATCAATAAAGGAGCTAGCAAAGAGATGGTATCCAAAAGCTTATTTCCAAGCTCCAAAGAAATCAGGCAACCATAGAGCCCTAGGCGATATTCAAGATTCCATTGCAGAGCTTGCTTACTACCGCTCTGCTATCTTTATTTCAGATAAGTAATTTCTTAAATATCTATTTCACTTAGCGCCTCTGCTAGATCTTTACTTGGAGAGAGCTCAATTAGTTGATAATTACTAGCTTCCTTTATCTTGTTGGTGATTCGAAATAAAAATTGCCTTGCCCCTAGTTGATCTGCAACGAGTGCGAGTAAGAATCTTTTTGGAGCCATTCGGGCAAGTAAATCCCCTCCCCTAAGTTCGCTATTTAAGTCTCTTGCTACTTCCAGCAATTGATCATCATTTAGGTCTTTTAGATTAATAGCAATTAAGGTCACCGGGTTATCACTTCTCTGCGCCCAGGACCTTAGGCGAGATAAGGATTCATAGAAATAGACCGGGGTCATAAGGCCGGTTAGCCGATCAAATGAGCTGCTATCAAAGGAGGTCATAATCAGCCAAGCCTTACTAGCTTTTTTGATAATAACTAGAGCTATCTCATCCCCTATTCTTAAGGCCATATATGAAGCTCTTTGGCTCGAAGGTCTATCAAGTAGCTGCAACTCTGGTGCGCCTTGAAGCGCTATTTCTTGCTGGCCTTGCCAGCTACCTTGCGATAAGAACTGCTACAAGTAAGGTCGAAGAGCTCGATGCCATATTGGCTGAGATTGTTTTCTTAAGCATTGCCAGCACTGGACTCTTCTTTGCTGGCAAAGGATTTATCGCAAAGCGAAACTTCGCTCGAGCTCCAACTGTTCTTGCTAATTCAATAGCCCTCGGTGTTGCTTATTACATGATTGATGGCGAGAGAGATTTGCTAGGAATTGGTCTTGGAAGCTTTGCTCTGGTTACTTTACTTGCCGCACTTGCTGCGATCCCTCACCAAGGCACTACTTCTTGATCCTCCCAAAGTAATCCAGTCTGATCTTCTGGGTTAAATGTTCTAGTCGCAAGCCAGATTGCAGTCGCCGCTCCTTCGGCAGCGCTTCTTGGCGCATCAGCCCCGCCCATATCAGTTCTACTATGGTTAGGACATATTGCATCAACTAAAAATCCTCTAGCGCCATGATTTGTTTCATGAGCAAGATTTCTTACTAGCGCATTTACTCCAGCCTTTGAAATGCGATAAGGAGCAAGTCCACCTGCATTTCCAGGACCGCTCATTCTTCCAAGACAGGCAGAGAAAATTACTACTCGTCCATTTCTTGCCTCAGCCATTGGGGCCGCTATGGAATTTACTAAAGTAAAGACTGAGTTGAGATTGATATCCAAAACTCTTGCCCACTCTTGATCATTGGTCTTAAGCGTCTTTGCCATCTTCTCACTCATTACCCCATGGGCAAGAACTAGAATCTCTGGAGTTCCATATTTAGCTAGTAGCTCCTGGCTAACGCTTCTAACTTGAGAAATCTGCTGGCAATCCATTAACTCAAAGGCAATCCCGAGCTCACTTGATGCCGCCTCGGCCCGCTGGCGATCTTTACTTATACCTATTACTTCATCGCCTCGAGCTTTTAGAGCCTTTGCTACCTCATAGCCCAGACCCCTGCTTGCCCCAGTAACAAATGCCAACGCCATTTCGTAAGCCTGCCCTAGAGCAGAGCTTTTTGCATCGCCAAAGTGTGGCCAATAACGCCACTTGGAGGTAGGAAGGCAGAGCGCAACAAAGATAGGCTTACTTTCTGTGGCAGGCATGACTCCTGAGAATAAATTTGGCGGCTCATTCGGCTCTAATGAATGGCTCGTCGATGAGATGTATGAGCG
>CANNDP010000051.1 GCA_947503395.1 Actinomycetota bacterium | reverse complement strand
GGTTTGGATGTGCATTTACCCCTGTGGACAATTTATAATATAGCCATAGCCAATTCCCCAAAAGGCTAGAGGTAAAAAAGAAGTTTTGACAGTTCGTCAATTTAAAGCAAAGGACTAATTCGTGGCTGTATCTCGTGCGCCCAAAAACGCAGGCAAGAAGAAGAGCGTTGCAAAAAAGAGCACGAAGAGCGTTGCTAAAAGTTCAATTAAGAAAGATAAGAAGGGCGCTAAGTCCAAAGGCCCAAGACTATTTCCTACCAAGGCAGAACTTGAAGCGATGAAGCTTGCAAGGGAGGCAAAAGCTAAGCCAGATGAAAAGAAGGGGCCGCGCCGCTTTCCAACAAAGGCAGAACTTGAAGCAGCGAAGGCGGCAACTGCTGGCGTTAATAAACCAGTGGGGAAAAAAGTAATTGAAAAAATTGATGGCGAGGAAGTTGAGCTAGAAGAAGTTGAGCTAGAAGATCTTGAGAAGTTAGTTGCTGAAACCGGGGAAGAAGTTGTCGAAGGTGCAAGTGATGTTCGAGTCGTTAATCTAAATGAGGAAGCTAAGAAAGAAGAGGGTGAGTTCACCCTTAAAGATTCTGAAGAAGATGACGCACCGCCTCAGACAGTCTTAACAGCAGGTGCTACTGCAGATCCAGTAAAGGACTATCTAAAGCAGATTGGTCGTGTAGCTCTTCTAAATGCTGAGCTTGAAGTTGAACTTGCAATGAGAATTGAGGCTGGATTATTCGCTGAGGCAAAAATGAATTCTGGCGAGAAGATGGAGCGTTCATTTAAGCGAGAGCTGGAATGGATTGTTGAAGATGGCAAGCGCGCTAAGAATCACCTCCTTGAAGCAAACCTTCGCCTTGTGGTCTCACTTGCCAAGCGCTATACCGGACGAGGCATGCTATTTCTTGATCTAATTCAAGAGGGAAACCTTGGCCTAATTCGCGCAGTAGAAAAATTTGATTACACCAAGGGATATAAGTTCTCAACCTATGCAACATGGTGGATTCGCCAGGCGATTACTCGCGCTATGGCAGATCAGGCAAGAACTATTCGTATTCCAGTCCATATGGTTGAAGTTATTAATAAATTAGCCCGAGTTCAGCGCCAGATGCTTCAAGATCTCGGCCGCGAACCAACTCCTGAGGAGCTGGCAAAAGAGCTTGATATGACCCCTGAGAAGGTTGTTGAGGTCCAAAAATATGGTCGCGAGCCAATCTCTCTTCATACTCCACTCGGAGAAGAGGGAGATTCAGAGTTTGGTGATTTGATTGAAGACTCTGAGGCGATTGTTCCTGCAGATGCAGTTTCATTTACTCTCCTTCAAGAGCAGCTTCATTCGGTGCTAGATACTCTCTCAGAGCGTGAGGCAGGCGTTGTTGCGATGCGCTTTGGATTAACCGATGGCCAACCCAAGACCCTTGATGAAATCGGCAAGGTCTACGGGGTCACCCGCGAGCGCATTCGCCAGATTGAATCTAAAACTATGTCCAAGCTTCGCCATCCATCAAGATCACAAGTACTACGCGATTACCTAGATTAGGAGATAGTTCATGTCAGATCGTCCAAAGATTTATGTAAAGCCCAACGGTTCAATCCGCGTAACGGGCGCCGCTGATTTCGTTGATGCAGAGGGCAATGTTCTTGAGACAAAAGAGAACTTCTCGCTCTGTCGCTGCGGACACTCTAAAGAGAAACCATTCTGTGATGGCTCACATCGAGATGCAGGATTTACCGCCGAATAACTCGCTCTGGGCAGAAGGTTTTAAGCAGAGCGGTAAAAGAAAAGAATTTAATAATTCTTACGATGTCGCAATAATCGGTGGTGGATTCTCAGGGCTCTGGTCGGCCTATCACCTACTGAAGTTAGATCCCAAACTCTCTATTGTTATCTTTGAGGCAAAATCAATTGGCTATGGAGCAAGTGGAAGAAATGGTGGCTGGGTTTCATCAGATTATCCGGTCTATCGAAAAACACTTGAAAAGCGCCATGGCAGTGGTGCCACTGACAATCTTTTCAAAGAGCTTGCAAGTGCCATTGATGAGATTGGTCAGATAGCAGGAGAGATTGCTCCTAAGGCAAGTTTTGTTAAATCAGGAACGATCACATTTGCTAGAAATCAAGCGCAAGAGAGACGATTAAAAGAGAGTGCTGATTCAGAACATTTTTGGAAGTCTGCAGATGAGATCGGTCAGTTAATTCAAGTATCTGATTTAAAGGGTGGATTATTTAATCCGCAATGCGCAACGATTAATCCATTCCAACTTGTTTTGGGGCTAGCTAACTACTTAGAGAGCAAAGGAGTAGTAATAGCCGAGGGGGTATTTGCTACCCAAACAAATGGCGGAGTCTTAGCAAATAGCTCACTAGTTAAGGCTCCGGTAGTGATTAGAGCGAGTGAGGCTTTCTCTGATCCTGGGCGAGAATTTATCCCGCTCTACTCTCTCATGATCGCTAGCGAAGCTCTTTCTGAGGAAATCTGGGATCAAATAGGGGTAAAGGATCGCTTCACTTTTGCTGAAGGGACGCACTTGGTGAATTACGCACAACGCACTGGCGATAATCGCCTTGCAATAGGTGGACGCGGGGCTAGCTATCCATTTGGCTCAAAACTTATTGAAGAAAAGGAAATGACTAGCTCTGTTCATCAAAGCTTAGAGGCAATGGCTAAGCGATGGTTTCCAGTTTTGAAAAATGTGAAATTTACTCATGCTTGGGGCGGGGCAGTGGCAATTACCCGTAATTGGGAGCCATATGTTCAATTTGATAAATCAACGGGATCTGCTCGCCTTGGCGGCTATGCAGGAGATGGCGTGACTATGAGTTATTTAGCAAGCAAAATATTGGCTGATTTAATCGTTGGCAGAGAAAGTAATGTCACAAATCTGCACTTTGTAAATCGCGAAATTAGAAAATGGGAGATAGAACCACTTAGATATCTAGCAGTTAACTCGTTAGTGAAATTAAGTGGGATTGCAGATAGAGAGGAAGTTAGAACTGGAAGACCAAGTCTGGTCTCGAGGCTTATCTCGCCGTTGATTCTGCGCTAAGTCGCTCAGTTTCATCATCTATGCGAGCGGCTGTGCTTGCTAGCCCATCTTGGTATTTCTTAGCGTGGTGAGCACAGAAAAGTAATTCAAATCCATTGGCCATTACCGCACGAACATAAGCTTGAGCTCCACAGCGATCACAACGATCAAGAGCGCTAAGTGGAGATGAGGTAAGCAATAGATTTTCAGTCATTTCTGGCCAACCTTTCCTGTGCTTGTTAGGTTCTAGTGGAACATCAAACCACCTCTGGGTTATTCCCCGCAGGTCGAATTCAAAGTTTTTTCTCATAATTGATGACTTTCTTCACGGAAAATCGAAATCCTCACCCTTTTCGGCGCGTATTGCCAGGCTCCTTTGATCCCATAGATACCCTTGCCCATCGTGGCAGAGACTTCAAGCGCAGACCAAGTGCGCAGTGTAGAAAAGTCCTACTCAGCGAAAGATCTCTCAGTATTAGAAGGTCTTGATGCTGTTCGAAAGCGCCCCGGAATGTATATCGGTTCAACCGATGGTCGCGGCCTTATGCACTGTCTTTGGGAAATTATTGATAACGCTGTGGATGAATCACTTGCAGGATATTGCAAGAAGATAGAAATTAATTTAGAAAAAGATGGATCTATTGAAGTCCATGATGATGGACGAGGTATCCCAGTTGATAAAGAACCTAAAACAGGACTTACTGGAGTAGAAGTTGTGATGACCCGCCTTCATGCTGGTGGAAAGTTTGGCGGGGGATCATATGCGGCAACTGGGGGCCTTCATGGCGTAGGAGCCTCTGTTGTAAATGCTCTGGCATCTCGCCTTGATGTTGAAGTGGATCGAGATGGAAAAATTTATTGGATGTCATTTAAGCGCGGCGTTGCTGGGATATTTGATGGCGATGGCCCTAATGCTCCATTTGAACCTAAATCAGGGCTTCGCATAATTGGAAAAGTCTCGGCGAAGATTACTGGAACAAGAATTAAGTGGTGGTCAGATAAACAGATATTTCTAAAGGATGCACAGCATGATTTAGAGGAGATCTATACCAGGGCTCGACAAACTTCTTATCTAGTTCCAGGTCTTACTCTGGTTGTTAATGACAATCGCAGTAAAGATAAGAGCTCGGAGATTTTCTTTCATAAAGGTGGAATTTCGGAATACTGCCACTTTATTCAGCCGGATGAGGCAGTAGGAGATGTAATTCGCTTAACTGGCCAAGGCCATTATCAAGAGACAGTTCCCGTTCTTGATGAAAAAGGCCATCTTGAGCCTCAAGAAGTTGAGCGAGATATGGGCGTTGATATCGCTATTAAATGGGGTAATGGTTATGAGAGCACAGTTCGCTCCTTTGTAAACATCATCGCAACTCCAAAGGGCGGAACCCATGTGCAAGGCTTTGAAAAGGCTCTAGTAAAAACGTTTAATGAGTTCCTTCGCGCTAAAGGCGTTCTAAAAAAGAATGAACTTGATGTGATTAAAGAAGATATCCTCGAAGGATTAACTGCAGTGGTGACAGTTCGAATGCAAGAACCACAATTTGAAGGTCAGACTAAAGAGGTTTTAGGAACTCCTGCAGTAACAAAGATTGTTACTCAAGTAGTCTCAGATGAGCTTAAGAAGTTCTTTACAACCACTAAACGAATCGATAAGGCCAATGGACTTGTAGTGCTTGAGAAAGTTGCTAACGCCTCGAGAACTCGTATTTCATCAAGAGCTCACAAGGAGTTGCAACGCAGAAAGAACGCCCTTGAGAGCTCATCACTTCCTGCCAAGCTCTCTGATTGTCGTTCTGAGGATGTTTCGCGAACTGAGCTATTTATTGTTGAAGGTGAGTCAGCTCTTGGAACTACTAAGGCTGCAAGAAATTCGGAGTTCCAAGCAATCTTGCCACTCAAAGGAAAGATTTTAAATGTTCAAAAGGCCTCGCTTTCTCAGATGCTTGATAACGCAGAGTGCGCAGCAATCATCCAAGTAATTGGAGCTGGATCTGGAAAGTCTTTTACGCTAGAGGATGCTAGATATGGAAGAGTTATTCTGATGTCAGATGCCGATGTTGATGGCGCACATATTCGCTGCTTAATGCTCACCCTGCTCTATCGCTATATGAAGCCACTAATTGATGATGGACGAGTTTTTGCTGCAATTCCGCCACTTCATCGCATTGAAGTTATTGGCGGTGGAGGCAAGAAGGGGGAGGTGCACTACACCTACTCCGATGATGATATGAAAAAACTATTGACCGACTTGAAGAAGCAAGGAAAGCGATGGAAAGAGCCACTTCAGCGCTATAAAGGCCTTGGTGAGATGGATGCTGATCAGCTCCGCGAAACCACTATGGATCCTGATAAGCGCACATTAAGAAGAATTACCATTAAAGATGCTGCAGCTGCTGAAAAGATATTCGAGCTATTGATGGGTAATGAAGTTGCGCCTCGAAAAGAGTTTATTGCAACTGCAGATATCGATCGCGAAAGAATTGACGCTTAAGCAATTAGAGTGCGTCGCGCTGTTGCGTATTTGGCGCTAACTTCGCTTAACTCATCTGATACTTGATTTCGAAGCGCCTCTTCACTCTTTAAAAGCGCAGTCAGCTTGGAGATCGTTGACTTCAACTCTTTAGCCTCAGTATCTAACTCAATCTTTGACATCTTGGTTAGCCTTCTTAGAGGCATATCTAGGATGTAGGTGGCTTGTTCCTCACTTAACTTAAAGCTCTTGATAAGTGATTCTTTTGCTTCATTTGCATCATCGCTTCCCCTAATTATTTTCACTACTTTATCGATATCTATAATTGCCTTTAGAAGGCCTTCAACTAGGTTTAGTCGGGCAGAGGCCTTAGCTTTTCTAAAATTAGACCTTCTTGTAACCACCTGGATTCGATGATCAATAAAGACCTGAAGCAGTTCTTTTAAGCCCAAAGTCTTTGGCTTGCCATTAACTAGGGCAACAGCATTAATAGAGAAGGCATCCTCAAGTGGGGTGAGCTTATAGAGATTTTCTAGTACCGCCTCTGGCTCAAAACCATTTTTTACCTCAACGACCACCTTCGTTCCAGATTGTCCATCGGTTAGATCAATAATGTCTGAGATGCCTTGGATCTTCTTTGATTTAACTAGCTCGCTAATACGTTCAACTACCTTTTCAGGTCCGATGTTAAATGGAAGTTCGGTGATAGTTATTCCAGATTTACGAGCGCTCACTTTGCCAATTTCAACTTTTGCACGAACTTTGAAAGCACCTTTTCCACTTTGATAGGCCTCAAGGATGCCCTCTTTGCCAATAATGCTTCCTCCAGTTGGAAAATCTGGTGCAGGAATGAATTTCATTAATTGCTTTAAGGTAGCGCTGGGATTTTCAATTAGATGCTTTGTTGCTTGTATTACTTCACCTAAGTTATGAGGAGCCATATTTGTGGCCATTCCAACAGCAATACCTGTTGCACCATTAACTAAGAGGTTAGGAAAAGCTGCAGGTAGTACTAAGGGTTCTAATATCTGTCCGTCATAATTTGCTCCAAAATCAACGGTATCTTCATCGGCTTCCTCCACCATCATGAGCGCAGCACTTGCAAGTCTTGCTTCCGTGTAGCGCATAGCTGCAGGCCCAGCATCAAGTGAGCCAAAGTTTCCATGTCCATCTACTA
>CANNDP010000050.1 GCA_947503395.1 Actinomycetota bacterium | reverse complement strand
ATAATTACTGAAAAGTATGACAATCGCTGGAAGATGCTTCTTAATGGAACTTATCTGCCTTTAACCCAAACTGAAAATGGAGTACCAAGGTTTTATGTTTCAGAACCGGGAGATTTCCTAATCTTCCATGACGCCACCTCAAGAAGAGCCTGGGTCTCGCTACAACTATTGACCTTTCTGACCTTAATTATTCTCGCTCTTCCTGCTCGCCGCAGGAGAAGTCAGATGAGTGAGCAGGAGTTGGCATGAAAGAGACGCGCGCCAGCTTTGCACTTTTGATTTTTATCATAATTGCCCATATTGCTCACCTACTACCTCAGAGCTCTTCTAACTCTGTTGTTACTCAGTCATATCCAGCAACGGCGTGTCCTGCCGGAGTATCTGGAGCGAAAGCAACTGCCCTGCTTGCAACTAAAAATATTGAGATAAGAAATATCAATCAACCAAGTGCAGAGCTAAAGAAGAATGGCTCGGGAAGCTATCCACTTAATCGTGGAGCAATTTTAGTAGCTGGAAATCCTGCAAATACCAATGTAATTATGACCAGATCTGGCAAGTGGAGTAGCGCTGCTACCTGCACCATTAGCGGCCCGATAAATTGGTTTGTTGGTGGTACAGCTAATGTCACCAGTCAATCAAAGTTAATTATGATCAATAGTGGTTTAAGTGACGCCCTAATTGATCTAACCGCTTACTCTGAAAGTGGGGCTAGTCAGAGCCTTCCAGTGACAGTTAAAGCCTCATCTGAGAAAGTTGTTCGCATCGACTCGCTCTCACCTGGTTCTGAGCGAATAGTTTTAAAGGTTGAAACTCGAAGTGGTCGCATCACTTCATATCTACTAGATGAGCGGGTGCGCGGCTTAAGCAATATTGGTGGAGACTTTGTTCCAGCAATGTCAGAGGCAGGCAAAGAATTAGTAATTGCAGGTCTTGCCGTCAAGCTTGGATCTAGTAGCTCGATTAAACATACCTTGAGGCTGATGAGCGTTGGAGAAGTTGATGCTAGCGCGAGCGTTGAAATCATCTCACCTGATGGGGTCTATGTTCCGGTTGGAATTGGCGAGATATCACTTAATGCACGAGAAGTGACAGATATTGATCTAAGTAGCGTTGATTTCGGTAGCAAAGCATTTGCCTTAAAAATTAGCGCAACTGAGGAGATAGTTGCATCGGTTCTATCTGAGGTAAAGAGCGGATCAGTTTCAGACTTTACTTGGAGCGCTCCAAGCCAGAGCTTTAATACCGTTTCATTTAATATTTATGGCCTAGAGCCAGTGATTAGCTTTGTCGGAGAGAAAGTCGTCCTCTCCATAGTTTGGAGAGATAGACAGGGCAAGAGCAACAGTGAATTGATTCGAGGCGATGAGATCGTTAATTGGCGAGTTCCACCAAATGCCAGGCTGTTAACTATTAGTAGCGCAACCCCGGTTGTTGCAGCGATGAGTTGGATAAGTGGTGATGGAGTTGCTCGCCTCGGTATAGCTCCAAGCACAAACCTGGAGAGTGCCACAAAGCCAATTGCTGACATTGCAGTTATTCAGCCTCGCGGCTAGTAAATCCCATAAAAGATCGAGATAAGCGACTAATCTCGCGCCATGTCATCTACTAATAGCTCGAGGCCAAACTCTCGCCCTAGCGCTGTTGGTAGACGGTGCACGCGATCTGGATGTAGCGCGCATGCAATTAAAACTCTTACCTATATTTACTCTGACTCCACAGCGCTGATCGGACCACTTTCAACATATGTTGAACCACATGCCTATGATCTCTGTCTTGAGCACTCAGCTAAATTGACGGTGCCGCAAGGCTGGAGCGTTATTGAACATAATCCTGATCGAGAAATAGTTGAACCTTCTCCAGAAGATTTAATCGCAATTGCTGATGCAATTCGCCAGAGTTTTGCTGAAGAGATAGCGCCAAAGGCAGTAACTCCTGAAGTTGGTCGTCGTGGCCATCTTCGCGCAATTCCAGATAATAAGTAAGACCGCTAAGATTTAATAGTGGATCAAGAGCTGCTTGATAAAGTAATTAAGGCCTATGACATTCGTGGCCTAGTTGATGAAGAGATAAGCGCTGACTTCACCTTTGCACTTGGAATCGCCTTTGCTAAGTTCATTGAACGAGAGCGCGAGCCAGCAACCATTGTTGTGGGAGAAGATATGCGCCCATCATCTCCGGATTTAGCTACTGCATTTTCAGATGGCATAACCTCACAAGGACTTGATGTAATTCGAATTGGACTTTGCTCTACTGATCAACTTTATTTTGCATCAGGAGCTCTCAATATGCCGGGAGCAATGTTTACTGCGAGCCATAATCCAGCGCAATACAATGGAATAAAGCTATGTAGAAGCGGGGCTAAGCCAATTGGCCAAGAATCTGGGCTTGGTTGGATTAAATCGGCAATTGCTCAAGGATTTCCTATTCCAAATCGCCCTATGGGGAAAGAGCGGAGCCAGGATTTACTAGATGATTACGTTAAGTTTCTTTTCTCACTCTTTCCAGAGAAATCTTTTGCTCCAGATTTTCAGTCAAGACCGCTGCGGATTGCAATTGATGCGGGAAATGGGATGGGAGGGCATACCGCACCTGCAGTTATGCGAGGGATTAATGCAATCGTTGATGGCATCTATTTTGAATTAGATGGGAGTTTTCCAAATCACGAGGCAAATCCGATTGAGCCTAAAAATTTAGTTGATCTACAAAATCTAGTAAAGGATAAAGGCTCAGATATTGGTTTGGCATTTGATGGCGATGCTGATCGCTGTTTCTTGGTTGATGAAAAAGGAAATCTTGTCTCACCATCTGCGCTAACAGCGCTAATTGCAAAACGAGAACTTATTAAAAATCCAGGTGCTTCAATTATCTATAACTTAATTAGCTCTAAAGCTGTTCCTGAAGTAATTACTGAGTCAGGTGGTAGGCCGCTTCGCTCTAGAGTTGGACACTCATATATAAAACAGATGATGGCAGATGAAGGCGCAGTCTTTGGGGGAGAGCATTCAGGACATTTTTATTTTAAAGACTTTTGGTCAGCCGACTCTGGAATGCTTGCTGCCCTTCATGCAATAGCAGCACTTCTTGAAAGTCAGATTCCGCTATCTGAGTTAATGCAGAGCTTTAATCGATACAGCCTAAGCGGTGAGATAAATACAACCGTTGTTGATCAGGGCAAAGCGATAGATAAGATCAAGTCTTACTTTAAAGATTCTGAGCCAGGCTTAACTTTTGATGAGCTTGATGGTCTCACTGTTAACGCTAAGAATTGGTGGTTTAACCTTAGGTCTTCAAATACTGAGCCGTTATTAAGGCTAAATGTTGAGGCAGATACCCAAGAGCAGATGGCTTCCATGCGAGATCTGGTCTTGCAGTTAATCAGAAACGGGTAAACTACGCCTTCTAATCAGAGGCAAGCTCTAAACCCATCAGGAGAGAAATTTCAGTGAATCCAACAACTATGACTACGCCAAAACATGACATTGCTAATGCTTCACTTGCTGCTGAAGGAAAGAAGCGGATTGAATGGGCTGAGCGCAATATGCCAGTACTTGCTCAAATCAGAGAGAGATTTGAAAAAGAGCAGCCATTTAAAGGTGTTCGCTTTGCTGCCTGCATGCATGTAACAACTGAGACTGCCAATCTAATGAGAACTCTAAAAGCTGGAGGGGCAGAGCTTGCGCTATGTGCTTCTAATCCACTCTCAACTCAAGATGACACTGCAGCTGCTCTGGTTTATGAATATGGAATTAGCGTATTTGCCAGAAACGCAGTTGATCGTGATGGCTATTACTCACACATCAATGCTGCCCTTGATATTGCTCCTCACCAAGTCTTCGATGATGGATGCGACTTGGTAAACACTCTACACACCACAAGAACTGAACTACTTCCAAATATCACTGGAGGATGCGAGGAGACAACTACTGGCGTTATTCGTCTTCAGCAGATGGCAAAAGATGGCGCACTAACTTTCCCAATGATTGCTGTTAATGACACCGATACCAAGCATATGTTCGATAATCGCTATGGCACAGGTCAATCAACTATTGATGCAATCTTTCGTGCCACAAACCAACTAATTGCTGGAAAAGTTTTTGTGGTTTCTGGTTTTGGTTATTGCGGCAAGGGAGTAGCAGAGCGCGCTAGAGGAATGGGCGCTGAAGTTGTAATTACTGAGATTGATCCAACTAAAGCACTTGATGCACTTATGCAGGGCTATCGCGTTATGCCAATGGCAGAGGCAGCAAAAGTAGGAGATATCTTTATTACTGTTACCGGTAATCGCACTGTTATTGCAGCTGAGCATTTCCAGTTGATGAAGGACGGCGCAATCTTGGCTAATGCTGGTCACTTTGATATTGAAATTGATGTGGCCTGGCTTGAGAAGAATTCACAGAAGAACCCAAAAATTCGCCATCAAACCGATGAGTACCTACTAGGAAATGGACGAAGAATCCTTCTAATTGCTGAAGGCCGTCTAGTAAATCTAGGAGCTGCAGAAGGTCACCCTGCTGTTGTAATGGATATGTCATTTTCTGATCAGGCCCTCACCGCTGAATGGCTAGTAAAGAGCGCAAAGGGACTTGGAGCTGGAGTTCACATGGTTCCTGTTGAAATTGATAAAGAAGTAGCTCGTCTGAAATTGAAATCAATGGGTGCAACGATTGATACTTTGACTCCAATTCAGAATGAATACCTAAACTCTTGGAAGCACGGTAGCTAATGACTTCGGTAATGGTCGTTGATGACGATCAAGACCTTGCCGAAATGTTGGGAATTGTTCTAAATGGCGTAGGTATTGAAGTCGACCTAGTTAGTCGGGGCGATGAAGTACTTGAAGTCTTTCGCAATAATCCGCCAGATTTAGTTTTACTAGACATCATGCTTCCTGGTCTTGATGGAATTGAAGTGTGTAAAGAGATTCGCAAACACTCTATGCGAGTACCAATCGTGATGCTCACTGCAAAGAGTGATACCCATGACATTGTTAGAGGGCTTGAGGCAGGCGCTGATGACTACATGGTCAAGCCATTTAAGCCATCAGAGTTAGTGGCGCGAATTAGAACAAGGCTGCGTAGAACAGGTGGAGAGATCTCAAGCACTCTTACTATCGGTGATTTAGCCATTGATATTGTGGAGCACACAGTCACTCGAGCAGGAAAAGAGATTCCTTTAACGCGTCTTGAATTTGATCTCTTAGTATCGCTAGCGAAAGAGCCAGGAAGAGTCTTTACTAGAGAAGCTTTACTTGGTGAAGTGTGGGGATATCGCCACTCAACCGATACCCGTTTAGTCAATGTTCATATTCAAAGGTTGCGCGCCAAGATTGAGCATGACCCTGAAAATCCCACAATCATTGGCACGGTTCGCGGCATTGGATATAAGGCAGGCGCGCTAGGTAATAGAAGTTAGAGACTCTGAAAAAAGTGAAGATAACCCAATACTTTAGAACCTCTTTATTTAGAAAAGTATTTTCAGTATCAAGCATTATCTCGATAGCTTTAATCTATTTTCTTGGCTCCAACCTCTATAACCGCATCTCTGATGGCATCATTGAAGAGAAGATTTCGGCAGCAATTTCTGAAGGGGAAGCTGCAATTCAATATGCGGACTATCGCTTCTTAATTGGTAGCCTTAATAAAAATACTGATTACAAAGCAATCGTCGATGAAATTGTTAAATCTACAAATGTCAGTGCAAAAGCTTCGGGCCGAGAGATTGCACTTCTTAGTAGCACTGGCAAAAGGGTCGCTGGCATTCCCTCAAGATCTACTTCAAACTTCCTTGAACCATCTTCAATTCCAAGTGGGTTAAGACAACTCGTTAAAGAAGATGATGAGATTCATTGGCAGCGCACTAACTTGCGATATTTCAATGGCGAGAGCGTTGCTGGAGTTGCTGTTGGAAATCGGATAGATATCAAGTCTGTAGGTCGCTATGAAATGTATGTACTCTTTGACTTTTCATCACAGCAGCAAACCATTGATCTAATTGGTCGTTCGATGTGGGGCACAGGACTTATTCTGATGGCATTGATTATGGTTATTGCCTCAGTAGTTTTAAGGCAAGTTATTAAGCCCGTCAGGTATGCCGCTGAAGTAGCTGAGCAACTTTCCGCAGGCGACCTTTTAAAGAGAATGCAAGTTAAAGGAAGTGATGAAGTTGCCAGACTTGGGACTGCTTTCAATGATATGGCAGATACTCTTGCTAAACAGATTACTCGTCTAGAGAATCTCTCAAGACTTCAGCAGAGATTTGTCTCTGATGTCTCGCATGAGCTGCGAACTCCACTAACAACTATTCGTATGGCATCTGATGTGATCTTTGCAGCTAGAGAGGGATTTGACCCAACTATTGCAAGGAGTGCTGAACTTCTTCTCTCTCAGATTGATCGTTTCGAAGAATTGTTAACTGACCTATTAGAGGTCAGCCGCTTTGATGCTCAAGTTGCCACTTTGTCTCTGTCAAAAATTGACCTGGTTCAGTTAGTAAATCGCTGCGTAGAAGATTTGGCGATGGATGCTAAGCAAAGAGATGTGAAAATTCGAATCGATGTCCCAGAGGATGAAGTTTTAATTGATGGGGATTCGCGACGTATTGAGCGGATTATGCGCAATCTATTAGGAAATGCCATTGATCATGCTGAAGGAAATCCCGTGGACTTAACAGTCAAAGCTGGTTCGAGCGCAGTTTCACTTGCAGTTAGAGATTATGGAGTTGG
>CANNDP010000049.1 GCA_947503395.1 Actinomycetota bacterium | reverse complement strand
GAACATTTAATTCGAATTCCAGTAAGAGCTGCGAGCGAGACAGAGTTAGAAACAGTTCATACCAAAGAACATATTGCGCGGATAAAGAAGGAATCTGCTTCAAGACTTGGTGGTGATGGTGGGGATTTAACAACGCCATTTGCTAAGGGTGGATATGAAATTGCTGCTATGGCTGCAGGTGGAGCAATTGAATTATTTGAAGCAGTTTTAAATGGCGATGTCGATAATGGATATGCCCTCATCAGACCGCCAGGTCATCATGCAGTCTCTGAAACTGGAATGGGTTATTGCATCTTCTCAAACCTTGCGGTGGCAATTGCAGTAGCAAAGAAAACGCATAATAAGGATCTTCGGGTAGCTGTAGTTGACTGGGATGTTCATCATGGAAATGGCACTGAGGCTATATTTTTAAACGATTCCAATGTATTAACAATCTCGCTTCATCAAGACCAGCTATATCCCCATGACACAGGAAGTGTTGATGTTGTTGGGGTCGGAACCAATATAAATATTCCACTTCCACCAGGAACCGGTCATGGCGGGTATTACTACGCATTTGATGAAGTTGTAATTCCTGCAATCAAGCAATTTAAGCCAGATATCATCGCAGTTGCCTCAGGTTTTGATTCCTCGGTTTATGACCCGCTAGGAAGAATGTTAGTTACTGCTGAAGGCTATCGAGTCATGACTAAAAAGCTTATGGATGTGGCTAACCAAGTTTGTGGTGGAAAATTAATGATGACCCATGAAGGTGGATATAGCGCATCGTATGCGCCATTTTGTGGACTCTTTGTTTTAGAGGAGCTAAGTGGAGTTAAGAAATTAGCTGATCCATTTGCCCATGGAAACAATTACCCAGGTCATGAATTAAAAGAACATGAAAAGAGAATCGTTGATAAGGCAAAGAAGTTGGTAAGTAATCTATGAGTTTGCCGCCAGGTGAAATTGGTCCCGGTGAGTTTTATCCCGTAGTGGGAGTAGGTCCTCATCCAAAACCATGGCCAAGTGATGAGCACTTTGATCCTGAATTACTTGAAAATGGCGATCGCCGCAATGTGCTTGATAAGTATCGCTATTGGAAAGTTGAAGCAATTGTAAGTGAGCTAAATACCAAGCGACATAGCCTTCGAATTGCAATTGAAAATTGGCAACATGATTTAAACATTGGCTCAGTTGTAAGAACTGCAAATGCTTTTAATGTTTCTAGTGTTCATATCGTGGGAAAGCGGGACTGGAATCGACGTGGAGCAATGGTCACAGATAAGTATTTAACAGTTATTCACCACGCAACTATCGCTGAATTCAAAGCTTGGGCTGATGATCATAAAGTGGAGATCATTGGGATTGATAACCTAGAAATATCAAAGCCTCTAGAGAGCGCTAAATTGCCCAAAGAATGCGTGCTCTTTCTCGGTCAAGAGGGAGCTGGTATGTCAGATGAGGCGGTAGCAGTCTGCAGCCAAGTTCTATCAATCAAGCAATATGGCTCAACTAGATCAATGAATGCCTCAGCTGCTGGCGCGATTGCTATGTATGCCTGGGCGATGCAGCATTTAAATAAGTAATTGCTTTATAAGCCCATCTGTTGCTTTTTCTACCATCTCTAAAACGTTTTCAAATGCTGAATCTGGCAGTGAGTATGGATCTGGAACCTCTAATGAATCAGGACCGCTTGGATCAAATTGTCTTAAGTAATAGATCTTGCGTTCTTCTTCATCGCTTGTGACATATTTACTCACCTCGGCGTGATTGTCTTTATCCATAACTAAAACTAGGTCCGCTGCTACAAGACGTGAGTAATTAAATTGCGATGCAATATGTTCAAAGGAATATCCAGCCTTCTCCCAAGTTCTCTTCGATGGAGGATTTGGTCCTTGGCCAACATGCCAATTTGAAGTTCCAGCAGAATCAACAAATATCTTTGGACGTTCAAGCTTTGAAACTTTATTAAATAGAACTGCTGCTGCCATTGGAGAGCGACAGATATTGCCGTAGCAGACCATGGTGATAATTAAATTATCGCGCCCCTTAAGATGAGAGAGATCTACTGCGCTCACTAATCTTCAATTACTTCTGAGACTGATTTAATTCTTCGTTCAATTTCAATCGCCTCATCGGATCTGCCAAGGGTGTGAAGAATTGCTGCAATTCGCCGCTCAATAGAGACTATAAATTCAAAGTCTTTGAGATCGGCCTCAGCAGCAGTATCAAGGACTCGCTCCAAAGTAGTCAGACCTTCATAAACCTCGCCAGATAAGACTTGGGCTTTGCCCAGTTCAAATGAGGCATAAGTTAGGCGGCGTTGGTCATGTGCAGTTGTAAATACATCGACTGCCTTTTGGGCTGCCGTGAGCGCAGAATCGGCATCACCAAGTTCGGTATAGCAATGAGCGATTTTCTGATCACATCTTGCTACATGAATTACCTCTTTAGCATCCTTGAAATATTTCCTTGCTTCAAAGAATGCTTCTAGTGCTTTTTCATACATCTTCAACTCTCGATAGGCACAGCCAATTAAATGAAAATCGGTTGCTGCTCCTAGCTCATTTCCATCAATTAAATGTTCGCGGGCGCACTCTTGCATGCAATCAATGGTGTTCTGATATTCCTTGGAACTAAACCACCATTCACCTAGCGTGCAGGCCAATTCAAGAGCCATTGGTGATTTATTCTCTCGAAGTAATTCCACAGCTTTACTCATAGCAGTTGCTGCTTCATTCATTCGCTTTAATTGATTTAGGTTATAACCAATTGCTGAATAAGCCTGCGCTAATCCTTCACTAGGGGCTGCGCTTCCAAGCTCTGAGTAAATGTCACGAGCTGTTTCGGCAAGGGCTAGAGCTTCATCATATTGGCCACGAGCATAAATGCGCGCACTTAATTCGTAATAAGTACTGGCTCGATCGACACCTTGAGTTTCAGGTATTCGTTCCCACAACATTTCTTCAGTAATGATTTCATCATTTACATCATCGTCGTTGTGTTCGTCAGCCAATGCACTTCTCCATCCACTAGTAGCGCTGCGAGTAAGCCTTAACTTATCAGGTGTTATTTAAGCTAGCCCTTAGAACTCACAATTACTGTGAGTCGGCCCTGCCTAGTACCACCGAGAAGGTCTTTGATCCACCGCCTGGCATATCAACTGTGATCTTCACAGTATCGCCAGGGGCAAAGGAGCGGACTCTAACAATGGCGGTTATTAGATCATTAATCTTTTTTCCTTCGATCTCTCTAATAATGGCGCCTGCTGGAATGCCAGCTTTATCAGCAGCTTCCCCAGGAACTAATCGCAATACTTTTGCGCCCAAGCCGGTGTAGCTAGTATCAAAATTAACACCTAGGAATGGTCTAGATGATTTTCCAGTAGCGATGATTTCATCAACAACTCGCTTTGCCTGATTGATAGGAATCGAGAAACCAAGTCCAATAGATCCTGAAGTTCCAGAACTTAGCGTTGCAATAGCAGAGTTAATTCCTACTAACGCGCCAGTGCCATCCACCAGTGGGCCTCCTGAATTGCCAGGATTAATAGCTGCATCAGTTTGAATTGCATCGATAAATGATTCAGCGCCAAAGCTTCCAGTTGTAACAGGTCTATTTAGCGCTGAAACGATTCCACTAGTGACTGTTCCTGATAGCCCAAGTGGGGAACCAAATGCCACGACCGGCTCTCCTATTGCTAACTGACTTGAGTTGCCTACAGTAATTACCTTGAGATTTCCACGTTCGATTTTTAGAACCGCAATGTCATAGGTGCTATCTCGTCCCACGATAGTGGCCTTTTCATAATCGCCATTATTTAGTTCGACTCTTACACTGCCGCTCGTTGCAGCTGATTCAATAACATGGTTATTTGTAATAATAAAAGAGGAAGAAGCATTGGTGCGATAAATAACGCCAGATCCACTACCGCTTCCAGTAGCTGCGCTCACTGCAATAGAAACCACTGAAGGCGAAACCGCAGCAGCAATGCTTTCTACATTAACTCCAGATCCTGCAACCTCCATCAGAGTACGGGTTTTGGAACAACTTCCATTAGTTGCTGAATAAAGGGCTTTGGTTCGATTATCGACACAGACCTTGGTTGGGGGCATATCTGGGGTGACCGCTACAGCAACGCTGCCAGCTACAAATGCGCCAGCAATAAAGCCAACCATTACCTTGCTAAATGTTGATAAATTCTTCATACCCAGACCTAACCACTATTTCCTTAATTAACCCTTAAAGATAAGTCAACCTTGACTGAGTAGACTTTGCAAATCATGGATCTCGCCCTAAGACGTGCTCGCATAGCGGTGACTGTAACTTTTATTATTAACGGCTTTAGCGCTGGAAGCTTCGTGGCAAGAATCCCAGACTTTAAAAGAATTCTAGATGTTTCAAATGGGACCCTTGGACTTTCTTTACTCTTTGTATCAGCTGGGGTATTTCTAGCCCTTAAACCTGCTGGTAAATACTCAGCAAAATTTGGAAGTCAACCAGTTATTTTCTTTTCAACCATTGCACTGGCTCTTTCTTATTTACTTCTGGGTTTTCTCTTTTCACTGACCTGGTTTTGGATAACTTTATTTATCTTTGGATTTGTACTTGCCACTCAAGATGTTTCAATGAATGCTCACGCTGTAGTGGTTGAACAGCGTGCTGGGCGACGATTGATGAGCGTATTTCATGCGATGTTCTCGGTTGGCACTTTATTCGGCGGAATATTAGGCGGCGTATTTTCACAACTAGAGATAACTCCACTTAGCCAAGCCTTATTACTTGCACTCGCTTATATCGTTGCTGCTCTTCTAGTGCGCCCACTGCTTCTTCCAGCATCTGCCGATACTCACCACTTTGGAGATGAGAAGAGAGCTAAGCATCCGTTTATCTTTGTCATATTGGGCCTCTTTGGTTTGTTTGCAGCTCTAAGTGAGGGAGCCGCAGGTGATTGGGGCGGGGTATTAGCCCGTGAAACCTTTGGCGCAACTCCATTTATTTCAACTCTTCCTTATATTGTCTTCTGCACAGCGATGATTATTGGACGGCTCTCTGGCGATTATCTTGCTCATCGTTTTGGCGCATCTAAAGTCATTGCAGCAGGTGGTGTTATTGCTGGCACTGGTCTTAGCGCAGGCTTATTGATCGGCGGGATTCCTGCAATTATGGTCGCTTGGTTTTTACTTGGAATTGGTTTATCGGTAGTTATTCCTTTGATGTTTAGCGCTGCTGGAACTATTGCTTTGACTAAATACTCTGGAGTTATCGCTCCATCTGAAGCAGTTGCAAAAGTATCTGGCGTTTCCTATTTCGGTTTTGTTATCGGTCCCCCGCTTATTGGGTTTATTGCTGATGCATTCGAGCTGCGCTGGACTTTGATGTTATTAGTAGGGCTTTCTTATCTTCTTGTTCTTGCCTCTAGATATGCCAGGGTGGCTTAAGACTTACTCCAAGAAGTATTAAGGGCTCGCCCCTCTGCATATCCAGATGCAGATTGAATTCCGATCACAGCTTTTTGCGCAAATTCACTTAAGTTCTTCGCTCCCGCATAAGTGCAAGATGATCTAAGACCTGCAATGATTTCATCAATCAAATCTTCAACTCCAGGACGAATTGGATCTAAATACATACGAGAGGTTGAAATACCCTCTTCATATAACGCTTTTCTAGCCCGCTCAAATGCATCCTCATTTGATGTTCTAGCTGCTACTGCTCTAGCAGATGCCATTCCGAAAGACTCTTTATATAACCGACCTGAGGAATCAACTCTTAAATCACTTGGAGACTCATAAGTTCCGGCAAACCATGAACCAACCATCACGCATGATGCGCCAGCAGCAAGTGCTAGGGCAACATCTCTTGGATGTCTGATTCCGCCATCTGCCCAGATATGTTTCCCAAGTTCTCTTGCAGCCTCTGCGCACTCCATCACTGCCGAAAATTGTGGTCTGCCAACTCCAGTCTGCATCCTGGTTGTGCACATCGCGCCAGGTCCAACGCCAACTTTGACTATATCTGCCCCTGCTTCAATTAAATCTTTAACGCCTTCTGCAGTAACAACATTGCCAGCAACAATTGGAATAGATGGACTTAATGAGCGGATAGCTTTTAGGGCTTCAATCATCTTCTCTTGGTGGCCATGAGCGGTATCAAGAACTAATAAATCAACTCCTGCTCTCATTAATTCCGCTGCTTTTGTTTTCACATCTCCATTAACTCCAAGTGCTGCGCCAATTCTTAATCTCCCTTGATTATCAAGTGCTGGTTTATATAGCGTGGCACGTAGCGCGCCAATTTTGGTGATAATTCCAATTAAGTTGCCACTTGCATCAACTACAGGAGCAAGGCGGCGATTCTTCTCTGTTAGTAAATCAAAGGCCTGCCGCGCGCTGACAGCACTTGGAATTACCATTAAATCCTTAGACATAATTCTGCTTAATTGAGTGAAGCGATCGGCTCCCTCCCAATCCTCCTCCATCACAATTCCAAGTGGCTTATTGTTTTCAACTACCACGATTGCGCCATGGGCTCTCTTATGAATTAGAGATGCGGCATCAGCGACGGTTTGCTCGGGCGTTAAAGTAATTGGGGTATCAAAAAGAATATCTCGGGATTTCATCCATGAGATGACTTCAGTAACTACATCAATTGGAATATCTTGCGGGATAACGCTTAAACCACCGCGCCGCGAAACGGTCTCTGCCATTCTTCTGCCAGAAATTGCAGTCATATTGGCAACTACTAATGGAATTGTGGCTCCAGTATTATCTAAAGTGTTTAGGTCAACATCCATACGACTACTAACACCAGAGCGCGAGGGAATCATAAAGACATCGTCGTAGGTGAGATCGTGATTTGGTTGATGAATTAACCGCACGTAGCAGAACTATAGACCTACTAGAGCGCGATAGGATAAAACAATGTCTGAAGCCCTTATCTCTGCCCGTGGCTTAACTAAACGCTACGGGGATTTCACAGCTGTAGATGCCATCGACTTTGATGTCGCCAAAGGTGAGTCATTTGGTCTACTGGG
>CANNDP010000048.1 GCA_947503395.1 Actinomycetota bacterium | reverse complement strand
CACTTGGCTTGATGGTCGAATCACTCTCAGCCGGTCTTAGCGGAGGATCTTTATCTAGAGCTATTCCAGATATGTTTAATCCAGATGATGATAAAAAAGCGCAGGGAATTTCTCACACGGTAATAACCATTAATCCTGCAAGCATTGGCAAAGACTCTAAAGAAGGGCTTGATGAACTTGCTGCAAGTATTACCGCCAGCGGGGGAAGAGTTCCGGGAAGCAAGCGAGTAAGTCCTAATAACTTAGGAAGTGGTGAAATAACCCTTGCTGATGCGGTAATTAGCGATCTTAACTCTTGGAGCCAAAAGCTCGGCTTTGAGAACATCTCATGAAGTTAAATACTAATAATCTAAAGTATTTCTCAGTTATCTCTATTTTTGTTGCTCTGGCATATGGGATAAGTCAATTACAGGGCGCAATCTCTCCGCTCTTTATCTCACTAATCTTTGGATTAGCTTTAGTTAATAGTGGACTCTGGGGAGATGGCGGCAGAGAGGCTGCAAGCTTTGCAGCAAAGAGATGTTTGCGCCTTGGGGTAGTGCTCCTTGGATTTCAGATCTCAATTGATAAGTTCATTGAAGTTGGCCCAAAGGGACTAGTGGCAGTAGTAATCATTGTTGCTGCTGTCTTTCTAGGTCTTAGATATGCGGCTATGAAAAGTGGCTCTAGTGAATCTTTCTCCACTCTTATTGCAGGCGGCTTTGCAATCTGCGGAGCAACTGCAATCGCTGCGATTAGTTCAACTCGAAAAAGTGAAGAGCGAGATGTTTCCTATGCTGTGGCACTTGTTGCCCTCTGTGGCACGCTCTCGGTTTTTGTCATTCCACCACTTGCAAATCTCTTCTCGCTAAGTGATGCAACTGCAGGGGCTTGGATTGGCGCTGCTGTGCATGATGTTGGGCAAGTTATTGCTACCGCATCACTTATGGGCCCTGCCGCACTTGATAGCGCAGTGATTGTGAAGCTAACAAGAGTTGTTCTACTCATTCCACTAATTCTCTTGCTTTCCTATAAAACAAGTGAGAAGAAATCCTTAAAGAGCGCTACTCCAGTATTTGTTTTTGGCTTTGTTGCCTGCGCCTTAATTGTTAATGCCCTCGCACTTCCAGAGAGCGCAATTAATCTAGGAAAAGAGAGTTCAAAGATCTTCTTATCTCTTGGTTTATTAGGAATGGGCCTTTCGGTGAAGTGGGCATCAATTAAGGCCCTTGGGGCAAAACCACTTGTTTTAGGGCTAATTGCCTGGGTGGCCTGCGGGGGATTTGCCTTGGCTGTCATCACCTCCGTTGGGCTTTAGGCGCGAATTTCCCTTTTCTAACCCCCTCTCATAAACTCCCCCTCTGCCCAAATGAGGGCTCGAAGCAAACAAAACGAGGTTAACGCTTGGCTAAAAAAGACGGTGCAATCGAAATCGAAGGCACTGTAGCTGAAGCGCTACCGAATGCGATGTTTCGCGTAGAGCTCACCAATGGACATAAAGTTCTTGCACATATCAGCGGGAAGATGCGACAGAACTACATTCGTATCTTGCCTGAAGATCGTGTGATTGTAGAACTTAGTCCATATGACCTCACCAGAGGTCGCATCATTTATCGGTATAAGTAAGAAAGGGAGTCTGATCGTGAAGGTTAAACCAAGCGTGAAGAAGATTTGCGATAAGTGCAAAGTCATTCGTCGTAATGGTCGCGTTATGGTTATTTGCGACAATCTCCGTCATAAACAACGCCAGGGTTAAACCTGGTTTAAAACTAAATATAAGAACGCGTGGCGCGACAGTAAGAAATTACTGACCTCCTGACTGAAAGCGGGAGCCAGAGAAAATTCTCTGGATAGGCGTTGCGGAGGACTTTCAGATTATGGAAAGAAGTTATAGATGGCACGTCTAGTTGGCGTCGATCTGCCGCGTGAAAAACGGCTTGAGGTCGCGCTTCAATATATCTTCGGCATTGGCCAGACCAGGGCGCAAGCAACTCTTGCTGCAACCGGCGTCTCACCAGATGTTCGAGTAAAAGATCTACAAGAGCCCGATCTAATTAAGCTCCGTGAATATATAGAAGCTAATTACAAGATCGAAGGTGATCTCCGCCGCGAGATTGCAGGCGACATTCGTCGTAAAGTTGAAATTCAGTGCTACCAAGGAATTCGCCATCGTAAGGGGCTTCCAGTTCGTGGTCAGCGCACCCATACCAACGCACGTACTCGTAAGGGTCCACGCGTTGCCATCGCTGGTAAGAAGAAGGAGACCAAGTAATGGCCGCGCCAAAAGCTAAACCTGCAGCAGCAGCTGCTGCTGCCCCTAAGGCAAAAGTAAAGGCACGTAAGAAAGAGAAGAAGAACGTTGCCCTTGGAAATGCCTATATAAAGAGCACTTTTAACAACACCATCGTGACTATCACTGATCCATCTGGAGCAGTTCTTGCTTGGGCATCTTCTGGCCAAGTTGGATTTAAAGGTTCACGTAAATCAACTCCCTTTGCTGCGCAGCTAGCTGCTGAATCTGCTGCTAAGAAAGCGCAAGAGCATGGAGTTAAGAAAGTTGATGTCTACGTCAAGGGCCCAGGCTCAGGACGCGAGACTGCAATTCGTTCACTACAAGCAGCTGGACTAGAAGTTGGTGCCATCTCTGATGTCACACCTCTTGCTCACAACGGCTGCCGTCCACGTAAACCACGTCGAGTATAAGGAAGGGAGAAGAGAACATGGCCCGTTATGCAGGAGCAGATTGCAAGAGATGCCGCCGCGAGAAAGTGAAACTTTTCCTCAAAGGCTCGAAGTGCGATGGACCTAAGTGTCCAATTGAGTCACGCCCTTATCCACCAGGACAACATGGTCGTGCCAGAGCGAAGGAATCTGAGTACTTACTCCAGATGCGTGAGAAGCAGAAATGCGCACGTATCTACGGTGTATTAGAAAAGCAATTCCGTAACTATTACACCGAAGCAAGCCGTCTAGCTGGCAAGACTGGTGAGAACCTTCTTGTTCTTCTAGAGACTCGTCTAGATAACGTGATCTATCGCGCTGGCTTTGCAAAGAGCCGTGATATGGCCCGCCAGATTGTTCGTCATGGACACATTCTGGTTAATGGTCGCAAAGTTGATATTCCATCTTTCCATGTCAGCCAATTCGACATCATTGATGTGAGAACAAAGTCGCAAGACCTAACTCCATTCATTGTTGCATCTGCTGAATTTGGTGAGAAGTCAGTACCGGCTTGGCTTGAAGTTGTGCCATCTGCGATGAGAATCATCGTTCATGGTCAACCAACTCGCGCCATTATCGATACTCAAGTTCAGGAACAACTTATCGTTGAGCTTTACTCCAAGTAATTGATAGGGCAGAGCGATCTGCCTTATTAATCATCTGGCTAGCAAGGATTTAAAAACTTCATAAAAGTAGGTACTAAGTGAGAGATCAAATAGTGGATCTCTCAAGATAATGGAGGAAAGAAGTGCTAATTGCACAGCGCCCCGTACTATCCGAGGAAGTAGTAAACGAGAGCCGTTCCCGTTTCATAATTGAACCGTTGGAGCCTGGCTTTGGATACACCCTAGGAAATTCACTGCGTCGAACCCTGCTCTCATCTATCCCAGGAGCGGCTGTCACAAGCATCCGCGTTGCTGGAGCCTTGCATGAGTTCACCACTTTAGAAGGTGTTAAAGAGGATCTGACAGATATCGTTTTAAATATCAAGAACTTAGTTATTTCATCTGAAAATGATGAGCCATCTGTGGCCTATATTCGTAAGAATGGCTCAGGGGTAATTACTGGCGCAGATGTTGCAGTTCCAACTGGAGTTGCAATTCATAACCCAGATCTTCATATCGCTACTTTAAATACCAAAGCTAATGTGGAAATTGAGCTAACTATTGAGCGCGGCCGTGGCTATGTCACAGCGGTGCAGAATAAGTTGGTAGGAGCAGAGATTGGTCGTATTCCAGTTGACTCCATCTACTCACCAGTGCTTCGTGTGACCTATAAGGTTGAAGCAACTCGTGTTGAGCAGAGAACAGACTTTGATCGCTTAATTGTTGATGTTGAGACAAAGCGTTCTATGAGCCCAAGAGATGCGCTCGCTTCTGCTGGAAAGACTTTAGTTGAGCTCTTCGGTCTTGCTCATGAGCTTAATTACGCAGCTGAAGGAATTGATCTTGGACCATCTATTCAAGACGCCGCACTTGCTGCAGATCTTGCCCTTCCAATTGAAGATCTAGATCTAACAGTTCGCTCCTATAACTGCCTAAAGCGCGAGGGAATCCACACCGTTGGAGAGCTTCTCTCACGTAGTGAGGCAGATCTATTAGATATCCGTAACTTTGGCTCAAAATCAATTGATGAAGTTAAGGCAAAGCTCACTTCAATGGGCATGCAACTTAAGGATTCACCAGTTGGCTTTGATCCGACACAACATCAGAACTATGGCGTCGATTACTCCGACGACCAGGCTTAAGGAGAGAGCTAATGCCACGTCCATCTAAAGGTCCGCGTCTTGGAAGCGGTCCATCCCATGAAAGATTGCTCCTTAGAACTCTTGCTGAGCAACTCTTTGAAAATGGCAAAGTTCGCACCACCGAAGCTAAGGCTCGTCGTCTGCGTCCACTTGCTGAAAAGTTAATCACCACTGCCAAGAAGGGTGATCTAGCTGCTCGTCGCCAAGTAATGGCCGCTATCTCAAATAAGGGCGTAGTTCATACTCTCTTTACTGAGATTGCGCCACGCTTTGAATCCAGAAATGGTGGCTACACAAGAATTACCAAGATTGGTCCACGTAAGGGCGATAACGCTCCTATGGCAATCATTGAAGTAATAGCTGAAGGAACTCCTGCTAAGAAAGCGGTAGTTAATGAGGCAGAGAAAGCAGCTAAGAAGGCAGCGCCAAAGAAGAAGGCTGCCGCCGCTAAAGCGGAGTAGCTCTTCCTAACTAAAAGTAAAAAAAGAAGTGTCAATGGAGCAACCCACTCTCAAAGTTGAGAGTGGGTTTCTTCGTTTTAGGATTGATTTTTCCTATGATGGAAGCGCCTTTAGTGGTTGGGCTAAACAGCCAGATCAGAGAACTATTCAAGGTGAGATGGAAGTTGCTCTTAGCGGTTTAGTTAGAAATAAAGTTGATTTAATTGTTGCTGGAAGAACAGATGCTGGCGTTCATGCCAGTATGCAAGTTGCTCACTTTGATCTGCCAGAGCGTGATAAATATGGAAAGCCTTGGAACACTCAAGATCTGCAATATCGCCTTAACAGAATGCTAAGTGAAGAGATAGTTGTTAGAGCAGTTAGTAGAGCTCCAGATCATTTCCATGCTCGCTTCTCTGCTCTTCGGCGAACTTATATTTATAAGATTGCAGATGGTCAGCAAGATATTGATCCGTTAAAGAGATTTGATATCACTCCTTGGTATCGACACCTTGATTTAAGTAGGTTAAATGAGGCTAGTAGAAGATTGCTTGGGGATCATGATTTTGCAACGTTTTGTAAACTTGGCGGCTCTGGAACTACCTTAAGAAGGCTAGAGGAATTTAGCTGGCAGCGAATGGCTGATTCAACCCTTCTTGCAAGAGTTACAGCTGATGCTTTCTGCTATTCGATGGTGAGAAATCTAGTTGGAGCAGTAGTCTGTGTTGGAGAGTCTCGCTTTGAGCCAGAGTGGATTTCATCGCTACTTGCCAATAAAACTAGAGTTAGTGAGAGCATGGTCTTTCCAGCAAGAGGGTTAACACTTATTGCTGTTGAGTATCCAGCTGATGATTTACTTGAAGCTCGCTCTAAAGTAACTGCTCGCAGAAGAGATGAAGAGTAAATGGGGCAGATAAATGTAGTTGGAATTGAGTATGCCCTCTCAGATGGCCGGGTATTACTCAGCGATGTTTCATTTCGGGTTGGCGAGGGATCAAAGGTTGCTCTGATTGGCCCTAATGGCTCTGGCAAGACAACTCTTTTTCGAATGATTGCCGGAGATATAACTGCTGATGCTGGTCAGATAATTATTAATGGCGGTCTTGGTGTGATGCGCCAATTTATTGGCTCGATTCGAGATGAATCAACGGTGCGAGATTTATTAATTTCAGTATCACCGCTTCGAATTAGACAGGCTGCAGAGAAACTTAAAGAGGCTGAAATTGAAATGGCTGCTAATAACTCTGAGAAGCAGCAGATGGCATATGCCCAAGCACTATCCGATTGGGGAGATGCTGGGGGATATGAACAAGAAGTGCTCTGGGATATTGCAGTTAATAGCGCGCTAGCAAAGAGCTTTGATCGAGTATCTGATCGATTAGTGAATTCACTCTCTGGTGGAGAGCAGAAGAAGTTAGTCCTAGAGGTTTTATTAAGTGGTCCTGAGGAGGTATTAATCCTTGATGAGCCGGATAACTATCTTGATGTTCCAGCAAAGAGATGGCTTGAGGAGCAGATAAGAATTTCAAAGAAAACCATCCTCTTTATTAGCCATGATCGTGAGTTATTGGCAGCAACTGCTACCAAAGTTGTCACTCTTGAACAAGGCATCACTGGCAATAGCGCATGGATTCATGGCGAGGGCTTTAATACATGGCATGATGCAAGAAAAGCTCGTAATGCTCAATTCGCTCAAGTACTAGAGCGTTGGCAAGATGAACATAAGCGTCTAAAAGAACTAGTTCTAACTCTGCAATGGCAGGCAGCGTCATCACCAGATATGGCCTCAAGATATCGAGCGATGCAAACTAGGCTTAGAAAGTTTGAAGAGATTGGCCCGCCGCCTCCGCCGCCTCTAGAACAAGATGTGAAGGTTAATCTCAAGAGCGGGAGAACTGGCGAGCGTGTAGTGACCTGTAAGGATTTAACTTTAGAGAATCTAACTGAGCCCTTTACCTTTGAAATCTATTATCAAGATCGGGTAGCAATTCTTGGAAAGAATGGTTCTGGAAAATCTCACTTTCTTAGAAGGCTCTCAGGTGATGAGAGCGTTAGATATAGCGGTGAGTTTAAACTCGGCGCAAGAGTTATTCCAGGTTTCTTTGCTCAGACTCATGCCCATCCTGAATTTGTAGGAAAGACTTTGTTAGAAATCTTATGGCAGGAAAACTCTTTGCAATTAGGGGCAGCTAAATCTGTTCTTGGTAGATATGAGT
>CANNDP010000047.1 GCA_947503395.1 Actinomycetota bacterium | reverse complement strand
TGTAGTAGATACCAATAAAGCCCAGAAGTATTGCAAGTAGGCAGGTAAGAATTATCTTTGCTACTGCATTTACTACTATTGCAACAATTAAAGCAATACTCCATAAAACGATTCCAAAGATGATTACCCTAATTGCGCTCTGCATATCGGTAATCATACTAGAATAGGCTGATGGGAACGCTGCGATCATTTAAGCATCGCAACTTCAAGATTCTCTTCAGTGCAAACTTCCTCTCAAATATCGGCACCTGGGCTCAAGGCGTTGCACAAGCTTGGTTGATTCTTGAGCTAACTGATAGCGGGACCTATCTTGGAATTGTGACTTCCCTTCAATTTGCTCCAATACTTTTCTTTAGTATCTCTGGCGGAAAGATTGCGGATAAGTTCAATAAGCGAAAAGTTTTAATGCTTACCAACTTAACTGCTGGAATTTCAGCGCTCTCGGTTGCCACCCTAGTATTAACGGAAAATATCAAGATCTGGCATGTGATGTTCTTTGCCTTCATGCTTGGGATGGGAAATGCCATCGACGCTCCAGTTCGCCAGAGCTTTAATGTTGAAGTTGTTGGTAAGCAAGATCTACCAAATGCAGTGGGGCTTAACTCAACAAACTTTAATATCGGCCGCTTAATCGGCCCTGGTTTATCAGGGTTATTGATCGCTGCCTTTGGCACTGGAGTCTCATTCTTGTTTAATGGAATCTCGTACTTAATTGTCATTATTGCGCTAGTCAATATGCGTGAGAGTGAGCTATTTATTGAGGAGAAGAAATCTAGCTCAACTAAGATAAGAGAGGCGATGGCTTATGTTGCCGCGCGCCCAGATATTTTGGCAGTGATGATCACAGTATTTTTTGCAACTAGCTTTGGACTTAACTTCAATATCTTTAACACCATGATGGCCACTCAAGTATTTGATAAGGGCGCAGCAGAGTATGGGGCGCTTGGAAGTATCTTGGCAGTTGGATCACTTTCTGGAGCAATAATCTCGGCTCGACTTGAGAAAAAGCGTGGGCCAAAATTCATTATGGTTGGATCTATGATTTTTAGCGCGGTTTTAATTCTCTCTGCATTTGCGCCGACTTATCTGGTCTATTCAATCTTGCTTCCAATTATTGGCTGCGTGGCGCTGCTTACCTTTATTGGAGCTAACACGATGGTTCAGCTAAGAACTGATTCGCAGATACGTGGCAGAGTGATGGGAATTTATCTCACAGTGTTCTTAGGGGGAACTCCGATAGTTTCGCCATTTATTGGGATTATGACTCAGGAGGTTGGAACTAGGCCAACAGTTGCAATCTGCGGCCTAATCTCACTACTTGCAGCAATTGCTACCTTTGCAAAGTTTAAAGATAAGGGCCAGGAGCCAGATAGCTTTGCTATCGCAGATGTTTTAGAGCCCACTTATGAGAACAAAAAAGACTAAGCTAAAAAGTATTACCAGGGTCACAATTCTTCTTGTCTTGTAATTCATTATTTATCCTTACTTTTTAAGGTTTTCAACCACATATTCGATGCATTTAGTCAGAGCCTTAATATCCTCTGGATCAATTGCTGGGAACATCCCAACTCGCAGCTGATTCTTACCTAGTTTGCGATATGGCTCGGTATCTAAGATTCCATTTGCTCGAAGGACTTTAGCGATTTCTAGGGCGTCAATATCATCTGAGAAATTTATCGTTGCAACAACATTAGAGCGCATTGCTGGATCAGTGACAAATGGGGTGGTGTATGAAGTTTTCTCTGCCCAGCTATAAATAACTTCGGCAGACTTTGCAGATCTACCAGCAGCAAAAGCCATTCCGCCACCTTGATTCATCCACTCAATTTGTTCAGCAAGCAAGATCAAAGTAGCAACTGCTGGAGTGTTATAGGTCTGATCAAGTCGTGAGTTATCAATGGCGATAGTTAAATCAAAGAATGCTGGCACCCATCTTCCAGAGCTTTTAATTTTTGCCACTCGCTCGATAGCAGCAGGACTCATTAGCGAGATCCAGAGCCCACCATCTGAGGCAAAAGATTTCTGCGGAGCAAAGTAATAGGCATCAAATTCACTAGGAGAGACACTTAGGCCACCTGCTGCGCTTGTGGCATCAACTAAAACTAAAGCGCCATCACTCTTTGCTGGGCGCTTAATCTGCATCGCAACACCAGTTGAGGTTTCATTATGGGTTAGGCAGTAAGCATCGATCCCTGCTTCAAAAACTGCCTGCGGATGAGTTCCTGGCTCAGACTTAATAACACTTGGCTCATCAAGAAATGGCGCTTCTTTAGCAGCTTGAGCAAACTTAGATGAGAACTCACCAAATGATAAGTGCTGCGATTTCTTTTCAATAAGGCCAAAGGTTGCGATATCCCAAAAGGCAGTAGAGCCGCCATTTCCAAGCACTACTTCATATCCCTGCGGCAGATCAAAGAGGGAGCTAAGACCACTTCTAACGCGCGAAACTACGCTTTTAACTTCCTTCTGACGATGAGAGGTGCCAAGAATTTTTGATCCAGGGCCTGCCAAAACTTGAAGAGCTGCAGGACGAATCTTTGAAGGACCACAACCAAATCGTGGATCACTAGGCTTGATATTTTCTGGAATTTTTATCTCAGACATAATTGCCAAATCCTATGGGGAGAGTCGCTCAAGGCTCCAATTGGAACCGCTTAGATTAAAGCGAAGTCGATCATGCAAGCGTGAATATCGCCCTTGCCAGAATTCAACACTGCTTGGCTTAACGAGATAGCCACCCCAATTCTCTGGCTTTGGCACAACGCTGCCTTGCGGGTATTTCTCAGCTAATTCTTTAAAGCGCTCCTCTAAGACCTGTCTTGACTCGATAACCTCTGATTGGCTACTAGCAAGTGCGCCAATCTGACTAGACCAGGGACGAGTAGCAAAGTATTTCTCTGACTCTGAACTGTCTATCTTGCTTGCACTTCCTATGACTATTACCTGGCGCTCCATTGGATACCAAGGAAAGAGTAGTGAGACCTTTGGATTTGCTTGGATCTGACGAGATTTATCTGATTGATAATTGGTATAGAAGGTGAAGCCATTCTGATCAACATCTTTTAGAAGCACAGTTCGCGAGCTTGGTCCATCTTGGCCAAGAGTTGATAACACCATGGCATTGGCCTCAATGATCATGGAATTTGCTGCAGCCTCTTTTAACCAGAGAGAAAATTGCGCAAATGGATCAGGATTTATTGAGCTTTCAGTAATTCCAACCTCGCCATATGAGCGGCGCATCGCTGATATTGCCTCACGGCTTATCTCTGGGCTCTCTGCCATAGGTGTATCTAACGTCACTTTGCCAGCCTTGGCATCTTTGCCTTGCCTCATTTGGCCCAGCGGGGTATTAAGTGGAGAATACGGCGCATGAATGAAGACTTTAAGCCGGGCCTTGAAGGGGTAATCGCTTTTGAATCAGAGATTGCAGAGCCGGATAAAGAGGGAAGTGCGCTGCGATATCGCGGCGTAGACATTGATGATCTAGTTGGTCGAGTCACCTTTGGCAATGTCTGGGGCTTACTAGTTGATGATGAATTTAATCCTGGTCTTCCAGCAGCAGAACCATTTCCAATTCCAATTCACTCAGGTGATGTAAGAGTTGATGTGCAATCAGCGATTGCAATGCTTGCTCCAGCATGGGGGCTAAAGCCGCTTCTAGATATTTCAGATGAAGAAGCTAGAAGTAATCTAGCTAGAGCATCAGTTATGGTGCTTTCATATGTCGCGCAATCTGCCCGCGGAACTTGGCAGCCAATGGTTTCTCAAGCTGAGGTTGATAAAGCTCATACCGTCGTTGAGCGAATGATGATTCGCTGGCGAGGAGAGCCAGATCCAAAACATGTTCGCGCAATTGATGCCTACTTTGTCTCTGCTGCAGAGCATGGCATGAATGCCTCAACATTTACTGCAAGAGTAATTGCATCAACAGGTGCGGATGTTGCAGCTGCTTTATCTGGAGCAATTGGAGCGATGTCTGGCCCACTTCATGGCGGCGCTCCTTCAAGAGTTTTGCATATGATTGAAGAAGTTGAAAAACGTGGAGATGCAAGAGCATATGTAAAAGAGTTATTGGATAAAGGTGAACGCTTGATGGGCTTTGGCCATCGCGTTTATCGCGCGCAAGATCCAAGATCTAGAACGCTTCGTAGAACTTGTGAAGAACTTGGCGCACCTCGTTATCAAGTTGCTAAAGCGCTAGAAGATGCAGCGTTAGCAGAATTACGCGAGAGAAGACCAGATAGAGTTTTGGAGACAAATGTTGAATTCTGGGCCGCTGTTCTTCTTGATTTTGCTGAAGTTCCAGGACATATGTTCACACCAATGTTTACTTCAGCAAGAACTGCTGGCTGGTCTGCCCATATCTTGGAGCAGAAGAGAACAGGTCGCTTAATTAGGCCATCTGCTCGATATATCGGTAAGGCGCCAAGAAGGCCTGAGGATGTTAAGGGCTGGGATGAGAGCGTTTCAGGGCTTCACCTCTAGTCTGAAAACTAGCGTGTAAAGGCAAGTCCTTTATAACAAATAAGTAACCCCCCAAGATGGCTGGCAGATAGGGCCATTCTGCCTTGACGGGCTCCTCGCTTAGGGCTGGAATTGCCTTCTCTGCAGCCCCTCGCTGTAGATACTTCCATGGAGGAAAAATTAATGAAGAAGAAATTCTTTAGAGGGTTCGCAGTACTAGCAACACTTGCTCTTGCAGCAGGTCTTGCTGTCACACCAGCTCAAGCCAACACAAAAATTGTTGTTTGGGCAGATGAATCACGCGGACCAAATCTTACAAAGACACTAGCAACAAAAGGTGACTGGGTTCCGGGATATACCGTAACTGTAAAGTCATTTGCTAACTTCGATGCGTTAAAAGATGCGATCGATAAGGCAACAGCAACTACTGGTCCAGATATCGTAGTTGGTGCTAATGACTGGGTCCCAACACTTGCTAAGAATGGAAAGCTAGCTCCATTAACTCTGACCGCTTCACAGCGCGCCAGATTCTCAGCATCCCAGTTCTATGATCTTTCTTATAAGAAGAAGTTGTATGGAATTCCCGTTGACGTAAACAACGTGGCAATGATTTACAACACCAAGCTTGTAACTTCTGCTCCAAAGTCATTTGGTGAAATGGTTGATTACTACAAGGCCAACAAGACTTCCAAGAGCCTTAAGGCTGGTCTATGTGTAGCCGGTGGCGGTATGTCATGGGGCGCGCACTCAGTATTTTCAGCACTCGGAGCTGATGCTTATTACTTCAATCCAAACGGAACAATAAATAAGGCAAAGTCATTTAATCCAAATGAGTTTGGTGGCAATGTCAAGAAGTTCCTAATGGATGGCAAGAAGAGCAACGGCTTCTTCCCAGCAACAGACACTGGTTGCAAGGACAACTTCCTAGCCGGAAGCGTTCCTTTCGCAATCATTGGAAACTGGGAGTGGAATGATTACAAGGCAAAGGGATTCACTATGAATCTAATGCCAGTTCCAGGTACTTCAGGTAAGAGTGGAAATGCATTCGGATCAGTATCTGGTGCACTTCTAACAACATTTGCAGCATCAAATGGCGTAGAGGCAGCAGCTAAGTCTCTACTTGTTGATTTCTTCGGATCAACTGCTGGTCAGGTTGCTTATCAATTAAATGAAAAGCGTCCACCAGCTGAAAAGGGTGCTTCAACAGATGCAACAGTTACAGATGGCCAAAAAGGATTTGGTGCCTCTGCAGCTGCTGCCAGCGTTCCTCAGGTTGGAGCAATTTTGAATGGACCTAGCGGCACTAGCTACTGGGATTCAGCTCCTGCTTACTGGACTGCAGTCCTAGTTGATGGCAAAGATCCTGTTAAGGAAGCTAAGAAGTTGGCCGCTATCTGGCGAGCAAATCTCAAGGCTGCCACTAACGATCTATAGTCAGTAGTAGAAAAGTCTTGATCTAAATCAAGATGAAGTAGTTGAACTGACGTGGTTCTTATGGACCACGTCAGTTCGCTTTCTGCACTAAAGTCAGTTCTAAATAATTGGAGTTGGTGATACCTCTGCTCTCGATGATTATCCGTGGCAAAGTGGCAACCACGATCAAGGTTGGCTTAGTAGCGCTAATTAGCGCTGTTTTATTGACACTGACGCAGAGCGCCTTCGCCAAAAGAGAGTATGTAATAGCGGCATTTCTAGCTGCTTCGATATTTGCACTAAATTTCACTTACTTTAGCAAAAGAACAGTCCCGCTTAAGTTCTTTCTTCCAGGGATTCTACTTCTGGCAGCTTTTGTAATCACTCCAATCCTTTATACCGTGGTGATGTCTACCTATAATTACAAAACTGGAAATTACATAGGCAAAGAAGAAGCAGTAGAGCGCATCAAAGCGCTAGCCCTTGAGCCTGATGAGAATAACTCAGCTTTTGATATCGTGGTTGGCCAATTTCAAGAAAGTGATGCGCTACTTGTTTCAGACATCACCAATGACTCTTACTTTATTTCAACCCCAGAGCGAAGAATCGAGCTCACGAAAAATCAAGTAGAACTTGATGAAAACCTAGTGGCACAAGGTGCAACTGGATTTATAAGGGCAGATGCAGGTGAGATATCTGCAAGTAAGGCAGCAACAAAACGTTATTTCTATAACAGTGAATATTTCATTACTGTGGAGAACTTAAATGTTGGAGCGGTATTTCGCCAAAGCTTAGAATACTTGCCACAACAAGATATTTTTCGCAGCCTTATAAGTGATGCTATTTATCGAGATAATGGCAATGGAAATTATGTTAATCCTGATGATAAATCAGATTTTCTTGAACCAGGGTGGCGAGATCCGGCTTGGTTTACCAACTATGTTCGCCTTGTAAATGATGATCGGGTCAGGGACCCTTTAATTTCGGTATTTATCTGGACAGTAGTTTTCGCTACCCTGACTGTTCTAACGCAATTTGCCTTCGGACTTCTTTTAGCTCTTGCCTTAAATAAACCAATCAGAGGTCGTCGAATTTATCGATCAATATTGATTCTTCCCTATGCCATGCCGAGTGTTATGTCGATATTGATCTGGGGCGGTATGTTCAACACAGAATTCGGCGCAGTAAATGAAATATTGGGCAGCAACATCGCCTGGTTCCAGGACCCAACTTTTGCTCGCGTTG
>CANNDP010000046.1 GCA_947503395.1 Actinomycetota bacterium | reverse complement strand
GCTGATATCAAGGAGCAAGTCACAGGATTTATTGAAGATACGATTCGCGGTTATGTTGGAGCAGCAACTAATGAAGGATTTCCTGAAGAGTGGGATCTAGATCAACTCTGGACCGCTCTGAAAGCAACTTATCCCATCTCATTTAAAGTTGAAGATATTGAAGCTGAAGTTGGTGGCAGAACTGGTTTAGATACTGATTTCCTTACCGCTAAAGTCCTAGATGACATCTTTGCTGCCTATGCAAAACGTGAGCAAGATCTAGGCGCTGAAGTCCTGCGTGAACTTGAGCGAAAGATTCTCCTTTCTGTATTAGATAGAAAGTGGCGCGAGCATCTCTATGAGATGGATTATCTTCAAGAAGGAATTGGTCTTCGCGCGATGGCGCAGCGAGATCCACTTGTTGAATATCAAAAAGAGGGATATGAGCTATTTTCTGCGATGATGGATGCAATTAAGGAAGAGCTAGTTGGATTCTTATTTAATGTTGAAGTTAAGGTTGAAAATGAACACGTCGAAGCAAAGGGCGTTACCCCAGCTGCTCCAAAGCAAGAGCTTCGTTACTCATCTCCTAGTGAGAGTGGTCAGGTTTCAAAGTCATCGCCTTCAGTAAATGGCGGAGTATCTAGAAATTCACCTTGCCCATGTGGATCTGGAAAGAAATATAAACGCTGCCATGGAGCTGCATAGCTTTCTAAATAAGGCTTAACTCAGTACAGAGCCATTTGTGATCGACCCCTTCAAAGCGTGCAACGAGAGCCCTAATTCTCTCTTTGAAAATCAATGTAGCGTTTAGTTCAACGACTCCAACTATTGGCTGGCTTCTTCTAACACTTTTGATCTTGGGAACTTCCTTCAAGCTTCCTACTTGAGTAAGTAGCGAGTTATAGGTGTAGCGGTGTGTGGTGCGAGCAACTTGAGATGCGGGGCGCCTTGCAGCCATAATCTCAAGAGCGGTAATCAAATAAGTAAGAGTCCAGCGCGTGGCATTGGGAAGTTCTGCAAGAGAAGAAGGAGTGGGAGCAAAATCTGCTTCATAGTTCTCGCCATGGCTAGTTGGAATTAGATAGAGCTTGTTGCTTTCCTGGCCTACATCTCTTCCAAAAAGAGGAGTTGAATAAAAGCTATTCTTCTCAAATAGCTCTAATGCCGGATGATCCAATAAGTCATAATCAGAAAGATCAAATCTTCTATTGCTTATTTCTGCTTCATTTTTCATAGATAGAGCATGGTTATTAAATGTGAAATAACTATCATCTAAAAGGATGAGGCATTGTCCACAGCTTGTTAATACCTGCGTTTTGGTTGTGGAAGTAGAAGCTCATGAGGGCAAGAAATTGGGTATTCATTGCCAATGAAAAACACCAAAAAGCTTCAGAAAAATTCCTTTAACTTCTCTATCCGTAGTTATCTTAAAACGATTTTAGGGGGATGCTTAATCGCTGCTTCATTTATCTCAGCTCTAGTCATCTCTAATTCATCGAGCCGGATGATCACAGTTTGGAGCGCAGCGGTTGACCTTGACAAAGGAGAGGTAATTACGGCAGAAGATGTGGTTATCAGCAAAGTTTTATTACCTGGTAATGCTGGAAACTACATCGATGGGCAAGTCTCCATCATTGGAAGCTCAGTGGTTAGAGCCATTGGAATTGATGAATTAATACCAGCTTACGCACTAAGTAGCCATGTAGATGAGCAGCTCCAGCAGGTTCCGATTGCTATCGCCTTTTCTCAAGTACCAAAAGATATTGGCAGCGGACAACGAGTTGATATTTACGGAATTACGAAATCTGAATTGCGCTCTCAAAGTCTTGAATCTGGCAGATATAAAAGTCGCTTGATTGCAAGTGATTTGGTCATAGATCAAGTAGATAACCAGGCAAATACTCTAGGAGGGGACTTAGTATTAACACTTCTTGTCCCAAGGCCAATAATTCCAAACCTGATTGAGGATATGGGAAATTACGACTTTATTCTGGTGGGAAATCGGTGAAAATAAATTTAATCACCGCACTAAGCTCTCATCAAGTTGAAGACCAAGTTATTGAAGTTCTGCTAAAACATGACTTCCAGCTCCAAAAGCGCCTACTGTCGCCATCAGATTTTGATTTAAAGTTAATTTCAAGCATCTCTGCTGTTCGCATCTTAATAATTTCTGATAAAGACTTTGGATTAAATTGGCGCGAGATAAGAAGAGAAAGTGACGAGAATCTTTCAATTCTTATTCTTGATGCGGATAAGAGATTTAGTAGTGATGAGATATTGCAACAAGCTAATCAGGCTTTAAGAGGAAGTAATGAGGTTCTCCCAACTGGAAACTCAATCCGTAGAGATTCGTGGGTTTTATTCACTGGCTCTGGCGGCTCTCCAGGAATTTCAACTCTTGCGCTAAATACCTCCCAGGAATACTCCAAATTAGCCCAGATGTTGCTCGTTGATGCAGATCTCTCCCAGCAGAGTCTGTCTCAGATGGTGGGGGAGAGAATGAGTTATCAGCGAAGTGCTCTTAATAACGCTCTATACCTTCAGAGCATTACTTCACTTAATGAAATTGAATCTAAGGAAGATGAGAGTGTTTTTATTGATGTCGGAAGCGCGCCCGTAATGAGTCAAGCGGTATCTGATCGACGCACAAGAGGAAAGTTTTTTATGCAGGCCCTGAGTAGTTGTTCTCATCTAATTTACATAATTCATCAAGATAGCCGCGCCCTCTATCAATTAGAGCAATTCGAAGAGTCATTAAAGATGTTCTCATCCGAGCTAAATGTGATTTATCTACTCAACAAAGAGAGTAGTAGCTCCAGCCGCCCCCTTTTCCGCAAAAGCTTTAGAAGCAAGATAGAAGGCAAGCCTCACTTCTTTATGCCCTATGAGTATGGCAATTTAGAGCGGGCTCGCAATCGATATGCCACTTTATCTGAAGTCAACTCTCGCAGTAGCCTCTCTCGAGCGCTCCGGGAGTTAGCCACTTATCTCCATAAAATAATCTGAAGTACTCTTTCGCCTATGCCTTTTCGCCATCTGCTCTCAGATCAGAGTTCGCTAACTAGTGATGATGTATTGCGTCTTGGTGAATTAACTGCTGAATGGCAATTGCTTGCTGATATCTCATTTGCAGATTTAGTTTTATGGATTCCAAAACGCAAAGATGAAAAGAGTTGGCCGGAGGGACATCGCACTATCGCCCAGATTCGCCCTATGACGGCAGCAACAGTTTTTACTCAAGACTTAATTGGCAATGAGGTGGCATGGGGATCTAGACCAGATATTGATCAAGCGCTATCAAGTGGTGAGATTGTTAGAGATAGTAGAACTGAACAAGTTGGAGAGATAAAAATAAAGATTGAGTGCATTCCGGTTTTCTTTGCAGGTCGAGTAATAGCAGTAATTTCACGTCATCGAAATCTTGAGACGATGAGAACGCCGTCACGGCTTGAACTAAATTATCGCGAGATTGCTAACCACATCTATCGAATGATTGCTGAGGGAAACTTTCCTGTAAAGGACAATGTCTATTTGGCAGAGGCTGCTCCAAGAGTTGGCGATGGCTTGGTGAGATTAAATGTTGCTGGAGAAGTCCTCTTTGCTAGTCCAAATGCTCGATCTGCATTCAATCGAATTGGTTGGGATAAAGACCTTGAAGGGCAGAACCTTGGTCAAGTATTGGATTCTCTGGTCAGTCCATCTTCACCACTTAATCCAAGGGAAGAGAACTGGCAAATAACTATAAGCGGTAAGCAATTGAGGCGAGATGAGTTTGAAAACAGTGGTGGAGTATTGGATCTTTTAGCAATGCCATTAACTGAAGGCGATAATCGAATTGGGGCTGTAGTTCTTGTTCACAACGTTACAGAGCTAAGAAGAAAAGATAGAGCTTTAATCAGTAAAGATGCCACCATTAGAGAGATTCATCATCGCGTAAAAAATAATCTGCAGACTGTTTCAGCTCTGCTTCGCCTCCAAGCAAGGCGAATTGACGACCCAAAAGCTAGCGCTGCTATTGAAGAGGCGGTTAGAAGGGTGGTTTCAATTGCTTTAGTTCACGAGACTCTCTCTGCTACTGCGCAGGATTTAGTGCAATTTGATGAGGTTATAACCAAGATAATTCAAGGCGCATCAGAGTTAAATATCAGGCCAAATGAGATCCAGATAAAGAAGGTCGGCGAATTCGGCCTTATCTCTTCAATGGTTGCAACGCCTCTTGCCTTGGTACTAACAGAGTTGATTCACAACGCTTTAGAGCATGGTTTGAGTCAAAGCGGTGATTTGGTAGAGCTAAGAATTGATCGAAGTGGAAAGTCTATGACTGTCACGGTGGTTGATAATGGAACTGGAATTCCAGCTGACTTCTCGCTTGAATCAAATACAAATCTAGGCCTGCAGATTGTTCAGACTTTAACTAAAAATGAGTTAGCTGGAAAAATAGAGTTTATAAAGCCAAATATTGGAACTCAGGTGCAGATTTCTTTTCCGCTAGAGCGTTAAAGAATTACTCCTCGAAGTTATTTTCAGATAAACGAGCGCGATTTCTAGCAGCGCGGCGCTTCATTGCTCGTCTTTCATCCTCAGATAGCCCGCCCCAGACTCCAGAGTCTTGACCGCTTTCAAGTGCCCATTGCAAACAATCTTGCCTAACTAAGCAAGGCATACAGACTTTTTTAGCTTCTTCAATTTGAGCAATCGCAGGCCCAGTATTTCCAACAGGAAAGAAGAGTTCAGGGTCAATATCGCGGCAGGCAGCGCGGTGGCGCCAATCCAAGCTCATAAGACCTCATCAATCTTCAGGCAAGGGGCAGTTCGGGGAAACCGAGATTGACCATTCTTGCGTCTTTGGGTGTAATGCGAACCAGATTTGGGCGCGATTACTGACATATTATCCCCGCTAAAACATCTTAACTCAAGAGTCTTGCCCCGCGATTTCACAAAAATTAGTGAGATAGAGCGCTAGAGCTCTTAAATTATTTTAAATTTTGAATAATTCTTAGAACAAGTGCCCCCGACAGGATTCGAACCTGTGCACCCGCCTCCGGAGGGCGGTGCTCTATCCCCTGAGCTACGGGGGCGCTTTGGAAAAGATTATCAGTGATTCCTCTGCCAATATTGGCCCATGAAAGAACGAGCGTATTTTGCAACTGGTTGCTTCTGGGGAGCAGAGCGAAGATTCTGGAATCTATCTGGAGTGATCTCAACTTCAGTTGGATATATGGGTGGAACTACTAAATCACCAACATATCAAGAGGTCTGCACTGGAAAAACAAATCATGCTGAAATGGTTGAGGTTGTTTTTGATTCAGAGCAAATTTCATATCAAAGACTTCTTGAAGAGTTCTGGGTGATGCATGATCCAACGTCACTCAATAAGCAGGGTGGAGATATCGGAACCCAGTATCGCAGCGCAATATTTACAACTACTTCTGATCAGTTAGAGCTGGCCCAAAAAACTCGTCAGGTCTATAACGATGCGCTTAAGAGCGCAGGAATTGGTGAAATTGTTACTCAGATTCAAAGCGCAGATGGACATGAATATTTCTTGGCGGAGGAATACCACCAAAGATATTTAGAGAAGAATCCCAATGGATATGACTGTCACTCAAGTACTGGGATTGCATATCCAGCTCTGAAGGCTTAAGGAGAAAGTAATGTCATATAGCGAATCTGAACTTCCTAAAATCAATCCCAAGACGGGAAAAGCATTTCCAGTTCAATTAGATGATGAAAGTTTAGCTAAGAGCCTAGATCCACTCTCCTATGATGTATTGCGAAAAGCAGGAACCGAAGTTGCCTTTACAGGAAAGTATTATGAAAGTGAAACTATTGGCGTCTATAAGTGCAAAGCATGCAGCGCAGAGCTCTTTCGAAGTGAGACTAAATTCCACTCAGGCTGCGGCTGGCCTTCTTTCTATGCCCCAAAAAGTGATGACGCAGTGGTGCTATTAGAGGATCGCTCACTTGCTCCGCGAATCAGAACAGAAGTTCGTTGCGCTTCTTGCGGTTCACATCTTGGACATGTCTTTGAAGGTGAAGGTTATGCAGTCCCAACTGATCAACGTTGGTGTATTAACTCAGTGGCGCTAACACTTGAACCAAAAAACTCCTAGGCAATTTCAGTAGCGCGCCAGCAATACCAAGCTAAATGGCTGCGATATGGGCGATAGATTTCACCTAATTTAATAAGCTCGGCTGGCTTTATCTCACCTCGCATGCGATGTACCTTCTCCCAACCACGCCTGACTCCAAGATCTCCCACTGGCCACACATCCTGTCTGCCTAGTTGAAACATCAAAAACATCTCAACAGTCCAGACTCCAATTCCAAAGAGCGGCAGAAGCTGCTCTCTAATTTCTTCATCATCTAGGCGATGAAGAGAGCTCATAGAAACCTTTGAGCTAAGGGCAGCTTGAGCTAACTCCTCTAAGGCTCTCGCCTTTGCCGTTGAGCAACCAGCTTGCCTTAAATCACTTCTACTTATTCGACTGATTCCACTCGGTGAAATTCGCCCTCCAGAGAGGTTCTTAACTCTTCCAATAATTGTTGCGGCAGCTTTAGTAGATAATTGCTGAGAGAGAATTGATGAAGCAAGTGTTGAAAAATTACTTTCCAAAGGTTTCTTTGTTTTAAGACCAAGAGGACAAGGTCCGGATTGCTTGATTATGGGTTTAAATCTGGGGTTTTTCTTTGCGATCTCCGCGGCGATTTTTCGCGATTGCGCCAGCGTGATTGCCATGAGAAGGCAGGGTAGCCATTTTCAGTTTTACAGTCTATTTTTAGCCGCTTACAGAGTTTTACAATCTCTATGTAGCTCTTTACATTAAGGGCTTTGAAAGGTTTTCATGGCAGCCGGTATTAAGGAAGTCGCAACTGAGGCTGGAGTCTCTATCGCCACCGTCTCGCGAGCTCTTCGAGGTTTAAATCATGTTAATCCTGAAACACGTAAGAAAATTCTTGATGCTGCAGAAAAACTTGGTTATCCCATCCCGCAAAGCTCTGCCAAAGCTTTATTTGGTAGGACTAATTCAGTTGGAGTAGTGGCCCCTTTTATCTCTAGATGGTATTTCGCTCAAGTTATTAATGGCGCAGAGCAAGCCCTTAGAGAAGCAGGTCTTGATCTGCTGCTCTATAACTTCTCGCAGATGAAAGGGCGCGAGCGATTATTTCAACATCAATTGCTAAAAGGTCGAGTAGATGCC
>CANNDP010000045.1 GCA_947503395.1 Actinomycetota bacterium | reverse complement strand
AGTTATTAATGGCGCAGAGCAAGCCCTTAGAGAAGCAGGTCTTGATCTGCTGCTCTATAACTTCTCGCAGATGAAAGGGCGCGAGCGATTATTTCAACATCAATTGCTAAAAGGTCGAGTAGATGCCCTAATTGTTATTAGCCTTCCTCCAACTGAGGAAGAGTTTGATTCGATGTTAAGCCTTGGAATTCCAATTGCACTTGTTGGAATGCATCATGCGCAATGTTCAAGCGTGGCTATTGATGATGTGGCAGGGGCAAGGACAGCAACTCAGCACTTAGTTAATTTAGGCCATAAAAAGATTGCACTTCTATCCGGCCGGCCTGATGATCCATTTGGCTTTAGCGTTCCACAAGATCGCCGCAAAGGATTTATGCAGGTTCTAGCTGAGAGTGGATTGGAATTTAAGCCAACTCGTGAAGTCTTTGGTGATTTCACCATGCATGGTGCAAGTAGAGCTATGGATGATTTATTAGCAAGAGCAGATAGGCCAACAGCAATTTTTTGCCAATCAGATGAGATGGCACTTGGAGCTCTACAAGCAATTAGAAGAAATGGATTAAAAGTTCCTGATGACATTTCAATTATTGGATTTGATGGCCATGAAATGGCGGAGTTTTCAGACTTAACTACTATTGAGCAGCCAGTTTCTTTGATGGGGGAGATGGCTGCATGGTCGATTATGGAGCGATTAAAGCTTCCTAAAAGCGAATCACATTCACTAACTCTTCCAACTACCTTGGTAGTGAGGAATTCGACCAGGCGCTTGGAGGCATAGAAATTAATAGCCAAAAAGAATTGGATTGGTGGTCAAATTCTGCGATTTATCAGGTTTACCCACGCTCCTTTCAAGATACTAATGGTGATGGCGAGGGAGATTTAGTTGGCGTAATTTCACGACTGTCTTACCTTAAATCACTTGGCATCGATGCAATTTGGTTAAGTCCCTTTTATCTCTCACCAAATAATGATGGTGGCTATGACGTTCAAGATCCAAGAGCCGTTGATCCAAGATTTGGTAGCATGGAAGATGCTATTAATTTGATAAAGGCAGCGCATAAGTCTGATTTAAGAATCATCGTTGATTTAGTTCCAAATCACTTCTCGACAGAGCATCAGTGGTTTAAGGCAGCTCTTCAATCTCTGCCTGGATCTCTAGAGCGTTCACGTTTTCATTTCTATGATGGACGAGGTGAAAGTGGTGAGATCCCGCCAAATAATTGGTGTTCAATCTTTGGAGGTCCTGCCTGGAGCAGAGTTAAGGAAGTAGATGGCAAACCTGGCCAGTGGTATCTGCATCTATTTGACTCAACCCAAGCTGATTTGAATTGGGAAAACGATGCGGTAAAAAAAGATTTTGAAAAAACGCTTCGTTTTTGGCTTGATAAGGGCGTTGATGGATTTCGAATAGATGTTGCTCATGGATTAGTTAAGGAAGATATTTTTAAAGATCATAGGGATCCAGAAGGATTGACTAGGGCCCTTCGCCTTGATGTTAGTGATATGGATAGAGTTGAGCGCGAATCACTTCTTGCTGATGTTCCATTTTTTGATAAAGAGGGAGTTCACGAGATTTATCGCAGTTGGCGAAAAATTCTTGACTCCTACGAAGGCCAGAAGATGAGCGTTGCCGAGGCATGGGTTCATCCCAGTTCAAGAGCGATGCGATATGTAAGAAGTGATGAATTACATCAGATATTTAACTTCGACTTTCTAATCGCTCCTTGGGAATCAGAATTTCTAGTAAGTGCAATCAATAAAACTCTCTCTGAAGTCGGGCACGTTGGCGCCTCTCCTACCTGGGTGCTTTCAAATCATGATTCTCCAAGACTTGTAACAAGACTGGGAGGCGGGCAATTAGGAAGGCAGAGAGCAAGAGCGATGGCGCTTTTAACTCATGGCCTTCCTGGCGGTATTTATATTTATCAAGGTGAGGAGCTAGGGCTTGAAGATGGCGACCTTGAAGATAAAGATCGCCAAGATCCAGTCTTTTTTAGAACCAAAGGTGTTGATAAAGGACGAGATGGCGCTCGCATTCCAATTCCTTGGAGTTCTCAACTACCAAATTATGGATTCACGACTACAAAACCTTGGTTGCCAATTCCAAGTACTTGGCAAGATCAATGCGTTGAAGCCCAAGTAGATTCCGATAGCCATTTAACGCTCTATCGCAAGTCACTTCATATGAGAAAACTTTTATCGCGCCAGATAGCGCCATCAAATGAGATTACTTGGATTGATACCCCCAAGGGAGTTCTAGCCTTTAGCCGGGGGGATGACTTTCTTCTCTATGCCAACACCACAGGCCAGAGCTTTGAACTTAAACTTGAGAGCGATAGCCAGATAATCCTCTCCTCGTCTGCTCAGGCTCAATTAAAGTCAGACACGCTCACCCTGCCCGCTGAGAGCACCGTTTGGCTGGGGAAAATAACAAAATAGTTAGTTATTTACCGCCCGTTTACAGAGGCTAACTATTGCTTGGTAAGGGGCCCCAGAGAAAGATGGGCTCTAACTTCCTCAGAGAAATCTGTGGAACTTCTATGGTCCTTTCGAAAGGGGAAACTATATGACCGCATCATTGCGGCGTCGTCGACTTCTGTTGGCGACTTCTTTATTCGCAGCGCTATCACTTGTATTAAGCGCATGCTCCAGCTCAGATGATTCTGCTGGTGGCGCAAACTGTGATGCCTACGAAGCGTATCAAGGCTATGACGGAACAGAGGTAGAAATTTATTCCTCAATCCGTAGCCCAGAGGCAGAGATTTATCAAGAATCATTTGCCGAATTTGAAGAGTGCACTGGCATCACAATCACTTGGAATGGAACTGCTGAATTTGAAGCACAACTTCCAGTTCGTGTTGAAGGTGGCACAGCTCCAGATCTTGCAGTCTTCCCACAGCCAGGTCTATTAAAGGCAATGGTTGCTACTGGAAAGATGTTCCCTGCAACTAGTGATGTATCAGCTAATGCAGATGAATTCTATGGACCAGATTGGAAGGCATATGGAACCGTTGATGGAACCTTCTATGCCGCTCCACTTGGTGCAAACGTAAAATCATTCGTCTGGTATTCACCAAAGACATTTGCTGATAACGGATGGACAATTCCAACAACTTGGCCAGAGTTACTTGCTCTCTCTGACAAGATTGCTGCTGAAGGCAAAGTTCAACCATGGTGCGTTGGCTTTGGCTCCGGAGATGCAACAGGTTGGGTTGGAACTGACTGGATGGAAGACATCATGCTCCGTGTTAATGACGCAGCAACTTATGATGCTTGGGTTAATCACACCATGCCATTTAATGATCCAAAGGTCGCAGCAGTTCTTAAAGAAGCCGGTAAGGTTCTAAAGAACGCTAAGTACGTAGGAAATGTTTCAGCAATTGCCACAACTACCTTCCAAGAAGGTGGAGCTGGAATTGTTGATGGATCCTGCGCAATGCACCGTCAGGCTTCATTTATCGGCGGAATTCTTGCCGCTGATTACGGCGCAACCATTGTTACTCCAGAAGATACTGATGTTGAAGGCGGAATTACTACCTTCTACTTCCCAGGTGTGACTGCTGATCAACGCCCTGCCCTCGGTGGCGGAGAGTTCGTTGGCGCATTCTCAGATCGCGGTGAAGTTGGAGCAGTTCAGCTTTATCTCACATCTCCTGAATGGAATAACAAGAAGGCAGCACTTGGTGGCTGGTTCTCAGCTAACAAGGGTCTAGATACTGCAAATGTTGCAGATCCAGTAAATAAGAATGCGGTTGAAATTCTCAAGAATGCAACCATCTTCCGTTTTGATGGATCAGATGCAATGCCTGCAGCTGTTGGTGCCGGTTCATTCTGGAAAGAAATGACTGCTTGGGTTGCTGAGAACAAGTCCGATAAGGCTGTTCTTGATGCAATCGAGAAGTCCTGGCCTAAGTCTTAAAAAGACTTCGGTATCTCAAGAAGTCTAAAAGCTTCTGAGAAGTAGTAGTTGTAAGGGGTGTAGCACTTAGAAAAGTTGCTACACCCCTTACGCAAAGTATCGCTCTTTGCAATAATGCTTATATAAGTTATAAGAATTCCAGCAGGGATTAATCACTCAGGGGAGTTGAGGCTTGATGCTTGAGTTAGCAGCACGCCAATCTCAACTTGAACAGGCTGCCTCAAAGTTAACTGGGCTTGTAATTACGGTAATTGTCTTTGCAATCGTTGTCAGCCTTGCTTTTTATTTAGCGGAGAGAACTTCAGAGCGAGTACAGAGATCTGTTAAGTACTTACTTTTTCTAGCCCCAGCGCTAATTTTTCTCTTTATTGGCTTGATTGCCCCTGCTATCAGAACGCTTTATCTATCTTTCAGGGATGCAAGAGGAGACAATTTTGTTGGTTTAGAGAATTACATCTGGGCCTTTACTCAACCTGAAATTCTCCAGATTTTGCGAAATACGGGTATTTGGATGGTGGTAGCTCCCATTGCCTCAACTGCGCTTGGATTAACAATTGCAGTTCTTACAGATCGGATGAAGAGGCCTGGTTTAGTTAAATCTTTGATCTTTATGCCAATGGCAATCTCATTTGTTGGAGCCGGAATTATCTGGAAATTTGTCTATCAATTCCAACCAAATGATCGAGTTGCCGAAATTGGTCTACTTAGCCAGATAGCTGAGTGGTTAGGCTTTGTTCCAACAAATTGGATTTTAACCGCGCCCTTAAACACCTTCTTACTCATCGTGGTATTTGTATGGATTCAAACTGGCTTTGCCATGGTGATTCTCTCTGCCGCAATCAAGGCAATTCCTGAAGAGATTTTGGAAGCATCAATGCTTGATGGAGCAAGTGGCTGGAAGAGATTTGGAAAAGTAACAGTTCCTATGATTCGAGGAACCATTATCGTGGTTTTAAGCACTATAACTATCGGGGCACTCAAAGTCTTTGACATCATCAGAACCATGACTGGTGGAAACTTTAAAACCAGCGTTATAGCCAATGAGATGTATAACCAGTCATTTAGAGCGCTTAATTATGGCACTGGAAGCGCTCTGGCAATCATTTTATTCCTTGGAGTTATTCCATTAGTTGCCTATAACGTGATGCATCTGCGACGTGAGAGATCGGAGCGGTGATGGCAAAGGCGATAAAGCAAGGCAAAGTAGAAGCGGTTAAAAGCCATCTAAGCTCTCCCTGGGCAAGCTTTGTAGCAATTTTGGTTGCAGTGCTCTGGACAATTCCTACCTTTGGTCTATTTGTTACATCCTTAAGACCTCAGACAGGAATTAATTCATCTGGTTGGTGGACAGTGCTTACCAAGCCTGAATTTACTCTTGAGAATTACAGCAGAGTCTTATTTGAAGGTCGCGGCGCAACTCCTCCTTTGAGTCAATACTTTGTAAATACCTTTGCCATTGTTATCCCATCAACAATTATTCCAATAACAATTGCAATCTTTGCAGCCTATGCAATTGCTTGGTTTGACTTTAAGGGAAGAAACTTTATTTTCTTTGGAATCTTTGCTCTCCAAGTAATTCCACTTCAGATGTCTCTAATTCCTCTGCTACAGCTCTTCTCAGGAGGACTTCATATTGGAAGTGTGACTGTAATTCCAAGTTTTGGCATTACTGGAACCTTTATTCCAATATGGCTAGCTCACACTATGTTTGGACTTCCGCTTGCGATATTTCTGCTCCATAACTTTATTGCGCAATTGCCGAGAGAGTTAATGGAGGCAGCAAGGGTTGATGGCGCAGATTACTTCAAACTCTTTAGGCAAATAGTGCTACCACTTAGCATTCCAGCAATTGCTTCCTTTGCAATTTTCCAATTCCTATGGGTTTGGAATGATTTGCTTGTTGCTCTCACATTTGGTGGCGGCAAACGTGAAATTGCTCCTCTTATGGTCAGACTTGCCGAGATGACTGGAACCAGAGGGGGAGATTGGGAGTTATTAACAGCAGGCGCTTTCGTTTCTATATTGGTGCCGGTAGCTGTTTTCTTTGCACTACAGAGATATTTTGTGCGCGGATTGCTTGCTGGATCTGTAAAGGGATAGCACCTTTTATTTAACTTGATTGCAGTGGCATACTGCTACCCATGGCCGAAGTTGTTAGAGCCCCTGGGCTAAATGAGCTAAGAGGCCGAAAGAGCGCTAAGTGGCGATTTTTCCCTAGCGATGTTCTCCCCCTTCCAGTTGCCGAAATGGATTTCCCGATAGCCGAACCAATTAAGCAAGCACTTCATGACATGGTTAATCGCTCTGATACGGGCTACTTAGGTCCGATGCCAGAGCTATTTGAAGCATTTTCTGATTTTGCAGATACGCGTTGGGGATGGAAAGTTGATCCTGCACATATTCGCACCGCAACTGATGCTGGTGTAGCGGCAGTTGAAGTTATTCGAACTCTACTAAAGCCTGGCGAGAAACTTTTGGTGAATTCTCCAGTTTATGAAAATTTCTGGACTTGGCCTAAAGAAGTTAGTGCAACTCTAGTTGATGTTCCACTAAAGCAAGAGGGAGAGAATTACTGGCTTGATTTAGATGGTATTGAACGAGAATACAAAGCAGGAGTAAAAGTCCATCTGCTCTGTCATCCTCATAATCCAGTTGGAGTTATCTTTGAAAAAGAAGTGCTAGTAACGCTTGCTTCTTTAGCTAAAAAATACGGCGTAGTAATAATTAGCGATGAAATTCATGCACCTCTTGTCTATAAAGGGCGCGAGTTTCATCCCTTCATGGCCATAAGTGATGATGCCCGCGAAGTCTGCGTGGCTATATCTGGCTCTGGAAAAGCATTTAATCTAGCTGGACTCAAATGCGCTTTAATCATCACGGGCTCAGAGGAGCTAAAGCAGCGAATTAACGCAATGCCTGAATCTGTTAGCTATCGAGCCTCAATATTTGGAGCAGTTGCAGCAACGGCTGGCTTTGCCCAATCGATTGATTGGCTAGATGGAGTTATCGCAACACTTGAGGAGAATAAAGTTCTAATCAGAAATCTAATTGATAGCAAGATTCCATCTATTACCTATCGAGAGCCTGACTTTAGCTATTTGGCCTGGCTTGATCTCTCTGCCCTTAATTTAGGAGATGACCCAGCAAAGCATCTTCTCGAGAAGGGAAAAGTAGCTTTTAAAGGCGGCTATATGTATGGGCCAAACCATAAGCAATATATTCGCTTTAACTTTGGAACCAGCCCTGAGATTATTACTGAGGCATTTGATCGCATTCTCAAATCTCTATGAAGCGCTATGACGCGGTAGTAATTGGCAGTGGTCATAACGGCCTAGTTGCAGCTTGCTATCTAGCTAAAGCTGGAAAAAGTGTTCTAGTTCTAGAAAAAAGCGCCTCACTCGGGGGAGCAACAACGAGTGTTAAGGCATTTAAAGGAG
>CANNDP010000044.1 GCA_947503395.1 Actinomycetota bacterium | reverse complement strand
ACTTGAGCTGGAGCAAGAATGTATCTTGCAACGCCATCTCTATCGCATGTGATCATTACAGAATTAGCATCATCTCCCCCGCTACCAAGAGTTGACTCTGGTTTGGTGCAATCAAGTGCTTGAAATGCTGCAACTTGTTCTGGGCTAAGAGTTGATCCCTCTAACAAAGCGGCATCATCGGGAGTTGGAATTGATCCTGCAACTAGCAATACCTGTCTAAATCTAAGTTCAGCAGTTTGACCAACAAGGTCGACAACTCGTCTTCCAGTCTCGCCTGGAACGGAGATGACAATTTGTCTGCTATTGCCAGTTCCCTCTGCAGTTACCTCGGCTTCTACAACGCCAAGTGAGTTAACGCGCTGACGGATAATTGAGACAGCTTGATCAATTGATTCACCTGTAATCTCGCCGCTCTGCCCGCCTTGAAGTCTTGGCTGCAAGGTCACACTTGTTCCACCTCTTAGATCTAGACCTAAGTTGATTGAAGTAGCCCCAATTGCAAAGGCAACGCCATAGAGAATAAGAGTGGTTAAAACTGTGAGAGTTAAGGTTCTAGCCGGGCGGGGTTTTTTGACCTCGCCAGAGTTACGTTGTGAATTTCCGTAAGACATGGGGCGAAAGTCTAGGGCTCAAGCTCCTCACTGTCGAAAAGCCCCATCGCCACCTCAGGGGCTTTCTTGCCTAGGTGGCGCCAAGCTGCTGGTGTAGCCGTTCTTCCGCGCGGCGATCTTGCGATAAATCCTGAGCGCACCAGAAATGGTTCAGCGACAGATTCAACAGTCTCTCGCTCCTCACCAACTGCCATCGCAAGTGTGCCAAGACCAACAGGTCCGCCATTGAACTGTTCTATCAATACTCTAAGAATTGCTTTATCCAATCTATCGAGACCAATCTCATCAACTTCATACATTTTAAGAGCAGAGTTAGTTATCTCGAGATTGATACTTCCATCCCCATGAACTTGAGCATAATCCCTAACTCGACGAAGCAGCCTATTTGCAATACGCGGTGTTCCTCGTGAGCGCTTTCCTAACTCCGCTATTGAATCTTTACTTATATCAACATTTAAAAGCGATGAACTTCGAGCAACAATATCTGCAATATCTGATTCATCATAGAAATCTAGATGAGCAGTAAAGCCGAAGCGATCTCTAAGTGGTCCTGGTAGAAGTCCTGCTCTAGTTGTTGCTCCAACCAGCGTAAAGTGTGGCAACGTCAATGGAATTGCAGTTGCCCCTGGTCCTTTGCCAACCACAACATCAACTCTGAAATCCTCCATCGCCATATAGAGCATCTCTTCTGCTGGCCTTGCCATTCTATGGATTTCATCGAGGAATAAAACTTCTCCCTCGACAAGGGATGAAAGTATTGAAGCTAGATCGCCAGCATGGGTAATTGCCGGCCCGCTGGTAATTCTTATTGGTGAATCCATCTCACTTGCCACAATCATTGCAAGAGTAGTTTTACCAAGACCCGGAGGACCAGAGAAGAGAATGTGATCTGCTGGAGCGCCGCGCTCTCTAGCTGCCCGAAGCAGCAGATCGACTTGATCCTTTACCCGCTTTTGTCCTACAAAATCTCTTAGTGTTTCTGGCCTTAAGGCCTGCTCTGCGCTTATTTCCTCGGGTGTAAGCGAACTACTCATAACTTCATCACTCATGAGTTATCTCTTCTGTCGCGATTGCGCCAGCGCTAGCTTTAGCATCTCGGGAGTATCTTCACTTGTCGGAGTTCTTCCATAGCTTTCCAGTACTTTATCCAGCGCGCTTTCTGCCTCTTTTTGGGAATAACCAAGTCCAGTTAGTGCGCCAATTACTTGGGTTCGCCATGGACCGCTTAGAGCAGATTTAGATTTGTAGCTTGCGCCAAACTTCTCTTTCAACTCTAGAAGAATTCTTGAAGCAACTTTCTTCCCAATTCCAGGAACCCGCTCCAGAGCTTCATTATCTTGTGAGGCAATGATATTTCGCAGCGCATCTGGGCCATAAACCGCAAGCAGAGCGCTAGCAACTTTTGGTCCGATTCCGGTTACAGATTGCAGCTCTTCAAAGAGGCTCTTTGCGCTCTGAGATAAGAATCCATAAAGACTCCAAGAATCCTCTCTTACAACTAACGATGTATGAAGCGAGAGCTCGCCTCCTACTTTTGATTCTGATGCGATATCTGGAGCAACAATAACTTCATAACCAATTCCATTAACCAAGAGGATAATTCGGTTAAGTCGAATCTCAAAAACAGTGCCAGTCATGAAGGCAATCATTTATTTCTTCGCCTTTCTTGATGTTGGCTCCGATTTTAAACGCTTCAAACGGCTTTTTTCTTTAGCTGTGGCAGTTGCCAATTTTTTTGCACCAGCTCCTCGCCAATGATTGCAGATAGCAAGGGCTAACGCATCGGTGGTATCTACTGGTTTCGGCGCTTCTTTCAATTTTAAGATTCTAACTACCATGGCAGCTACCTGCCTCTTATCGGCTCTTCCAGAACCAGAGACAGCTGCTTTGACCTCACTTGGGGTGTGCATCGCAATTGGAACCCCTGCCTTTGCTGCAAGAAGTAGTGCAACTCCAGCTGCTTGACCTGTAGCCATTGCGGTTCGCACATTGAGCTTTGAAAAGACTCGCTCCACTGCAATGACATCTGGTTTATATCGATTGATCCAGATTTCAAGCTCAGCACTTAAATGCATCAAGCGCTCTTCAAGAGGAGCATCAACGCCAGTTTGAATTACCCCGCAGGCAACTAATTTGAGATCCTTTACTCCAACTTTTTCAACTACTCCAATGCCACAGCGCGTCAGACCGGGATCAACACCAAGAACGCGCATTGCTCAAGCCTATTAGCCAGTCAAGAAAGTGTTACGACAGGCTCGCCATTACCTCATCTGAAACATCAAAGTTTCCGTAGACATTCTGCACATCATCGCACTCCTCTATGGCTTCAATTAACTCAAAGAGGGCTCTGGCATCATCTGCGCCAATTGGAATAGAAATAGAAGGAAGGAAGGAAACATCTGCTGATTCGTAATCGATATTTGAATTTTGCAGAGCCTGTCTAACTGGAACTAAATCTGTTGCAGCGCTAATAAGTTCAAAGCTCTCGCCTAAATCATTAACCTCGGATAAACCATGCTCCAAGGCCGAATCCAAGATTATTTCTTCGCTTATAGTTTTATCGCCCTGTTTTTTCTTAACGATTATCACGCCTTTTCTTTCAAACATATATGAGACAGAACCAGGATCGGCCATCGTCCCGCCATTTCTAGTGATGGCGACTCGAACCTCGGATGCGGCTCTATTTCTATTGTCGGAAAGACATTCGATAAGGATTGCTACCCCGCCAGGACCATAACCTTCGTAAATTATGTTCTCCCATTGAGCTTGTGATTGACCTTCGCCAACTGCTCGCTTAAGAGCTCGTTCGATGTTATCGCTTGGAACTGAATTCTTCTTAGCTTTAGTAATTGCGTCATACAAAGTGGGATTACCATCTGGATCTGCTCCACCATTTCTTGCAGATACCTCAATTGCTTTAATGTATTTAGCAAATGCCCTTGACCGCTTGGAATCTATCAAAGCTTTCTTGCGTTTGATTGTGGCCCATTTGGAATGACCTGACATTATCTAGATCCCTGCCTTTGAGCTTTCTTTACAGAGCTGGTCTACAAAGAATCGATGGATGCGATTATCACCAGTCAACTCTGGATGAAATGAAGTAGCTAGTAAGTGTCCCTGCCTAATAGCGACAGGATGGCCGTTAAAACTTGCTAGAACTTCTACTTGATTTCCAACGGATTCAACCCAGGGAGCCCTGATAAATACTGCGCGAAAAGCAGCGCCGCCAATACCTGAAAAAGAAAGATCAGTTTCAAAGGAATCTACCTGTCTACCAAATGCATTTCTACGAACTTGGGCATCAATGCCACCAAAGCCCTCTTGATCAGCTCCACCATCAAGGATTTGATCGGCAATTAAAATCATTCCAGCACAGGAGCCGTAGGTAGGCATTCCAGATGCGATACGAGATTTAATCAGGTCAAAGACCCCAAATGCTTTTGCAAGTTTGGCAATTGTCGTTGATTCTCCACCTGGAATTACTAGGGCATCTATCGACTCTATTTCTTGCTTACTTCTAACCCCGCTTGCAATAACGCCGCATTCTCCAAGTGAGGCAATATGCTCGGCAACATCACCTTGGAGCGCTAAGACTCCAATCTTCACTTTCCTACCAGCCTCGCTCTGCTAAACGATGTGGCGCTGGGATGTCTGCAACGTTAATTCCAACCATTGCTTCACCAAGACCTTTTGATTGCTCAGCTAGAACTTTTGCATCATCATAGAAAGTTACTGATTTAACAATGGCAGCTGCTCTTCTTGCCGGATCTCCTGATTTAAATATTCCTGAGCCAACAAATACCCCATCTGCTCCAAGCTGCATCATCATCGCAGCATCAGCAGGAGTAGCAATTCCACCTGCGGTAAAGAGAACTACTGGAAGCTTTCCTGTTGTAGCAACTTCTTTTACTAAATCATAAGGAGCTTGTAGCTCTTTTGCTGCCACATAGAGTTCATCTTCGCGCATTGAACTTAATCTACGAATTTCATCTGAGATCGCGCGCATATGAGTGGTGGCATTTGAAACATCGCCCGTTCCAGCTTCGCCTTTAGAGCGAATCATCGCTGCGCCTTCATTAATTCTTCTTAAGGCTTCACCAAGATTAGTTGCCCCACAGACGAAAGGAATTGTGAAATTCCATTTATCAATATGGTGGGTGTAATCAGCAGGGGTTAAAACCTCTGATTCATCAATGTAATCAACGCCAAGTGATTGCAAAATCTGAGCCTCAACGAAATGTCCGATACGAGCTTTAGCCATAACAGGAATTGATACGCTCTTTTGAATCTCTGTAATCATCTCTGGATCTGACATACGAGCCACGCCACCTTGAGCTCTAATATCTGCAGGAACTCGCTCAAGTGCCATAACTGCAACGGCTCCGGCATCTTCTGCGATCCGCGCCTGTTCAGCATTAACGACATCCATGATTACCCCGCCCTTGAGCATCTCTGCCATGCCGCGTTTAACGCGCGATGTACCGGTCTGGGTTAAATTCTCTTTTGTCATAGGCGTGATTCTACTTTGATTAGGCCATCTGGCGAATCGGATTAGGACTTGGCTGGCTTCGGTAGATAGGTGAATTTGGGCTCAGTATCGGTTAAAAAGAACCAGATCTGTCCGGGCGCAAAATATGCAGGGCTGCCATCTTCAAGGCTCCAAGTAGTTGGCTCACTCAAGCTAGCTCGATTCCATAGGGCTTTAACAACTCTCTGATTTCGAAGTAGATATCCATCCCCACTTCCAATTACTTCACTCTTTGGCGTTACTCCGCCAAATTTATCGCCGAACTCTGATGGCGAGATTTTCACCATTTGAATCACCATCATTGGTGAACCTAGCTGCGCGCCAGATGATGCCATGTTTTCTCGACCATTGTGTTTTAGAAGAAATTTCCTTTCGGTCGCACTCCAATAAGCCTCATAGCTAGCATTTGGCCAATCAATCTTGGCAGAGATTATTTTCTGAGCACCTTTTGCCCTAGGGCCATATTGCCATCCAGGTTTCTTTGCGAATTCAACATCTGCCGCTTTTTCAAGAAGTAGATTTGGCTTAACCATCATGGAATAAGGAGAGCGACGAGCTGGATCATTAAAGTAGATTGAGGGTGGATTTCGTTCAGCGCTTAGATTTACTAAATTTGCCTCTGCTATAGCAGGGCGCATCTTGCTCTGCGCGCCACTATAGAGAAATCCAACTCTGCCATATTCGCCAAGGATTGATAAATCACTGATTCGAACAGATCTAATAGGGCCTAAGGCTTCTGGATAATTTGATGAGTAGATTCCCATTAGCCTTGTTAAACCTGCTTCGACTTGAGTTATGTAAACAACATCAGCCGACTCAACCCCTTGCTGAGGATGTGCATCATTTGTGTCATCGAACTTAACTGCAAATACTTTTCCACTGCTTCCAGGAAGATTTGTAAAAAGATTTTTTTCAATCTCTACCTTCTCTTCTGCAAAAGGAAGCGATGCGCAGGATGATAGAAATAGTGCGAGAACAAAAAGCGAGAGTATTTTCCTCATCTTTGCACTTCGACTAGTGAATCATCTTCGAAGGCATATTTGACTGGAAGTGGAGCCTTTCCAGCAAGACGGAAGACTCGATAGATCAGCTTTGATCGGCGCGCTTTTGCAGCTGAAACTCCCTCAACATGAAGGGAGATGCCAACTTTTAGCCGCTCAGTAATTTGATCAAGTTCTTCAAATAAATCTGGATACTTCTCAACTAACCAGCTTTCCTGTCGAAGAAGCAATAGGGCGCCAGTAAGAGCGCTCTCTGCCTCACTTCGCTCTGATATATCAGCCGCCCTTGCGTGATGGGCTGCTGAGGTGAGTAGCAGGTTTGCAGCAGGATCAGTTTCTGGAAAATGGGTTAACTCAAGAGCAAGTGAAGCTCTTCGCTGCAAAATAGCATCAAGATTTGCCCACGAAGTTTCCACTCTCTGGTGAAGGCGATCAAGTCTTGTTGCGCTAAAGGTGAGATACCAGATAGCAAATAGAGCAAAGAGAGGAATGACAAATACTGGAAACTCCATCACTCCTCCTCGCCTCTAGTAAAGAGCCTGCTCCATGGTCTTGCCTCAGACAAGAGCGTCACCTTCTCATCTTCGCCTCTAGCATGCAGATAAACATTCATAATCTCATCGCCAACCTGATTCCAATCAAATCTAGCTGCATGATCAAGGCCCGACTGTGAATATCCTTTTGCCAAATCATTATCTTTAAGTAGTCGGATTAACTTATCTGCAAGATCAGAGGAATTTTCATTTTCAAAAAGCAGACCATATTTACCATCTTCGAGAAGTTGACTAAATGCTGGAATATCACTTGCCACAATCGGAACGCCAGATGCCATCGCCTCAGTGAGGATTATTCCAAAGGATTCTCCGCCTGTATTTGGGGCAACATAGACGCTAATTGATTTAAGAAGAGAGGCTTTGGCCTCATCATCAATTCTGCCAAGGAATGTGATTCGAGAACGAAGAGCTGGGTTAACACTCTCCATGGCTTCAACACCTTCGCCCGGACCTGCGATCAGCAAGCGCACTTCTGGAAGTGCAAGAGCAATTCTAGGAAAGGCTTCAAGGAGAACATTTAGCCCCTTTCGAGGTTCTGAGAATCTGCCAATAAATCCAATGGTTAAATCTCGCCTCCAGGTTGGGTTTGCTTCTGCTTTCTCAAAGAACTCTTTGCTTATCCCATTTGGAATTACTACAGCATCAGTATCTAGATGAATTCGCAGCGTTTCTCGCGCAATTTCACTAACGGCAATTCTGGCTCTTAACTTCTCAATCACAGGTTCTAGAAATGGCGCAATGGCAAATGTAACTTTCTGTCGCGGGGCTGCGGCATGAAATGTTCCAACAAGCGGGCCTTCAGCAATGGAGCAGGCAAGAAGAGATAGGGATGGAATTGCTGGTTCGTGAAGATGTAGAACATCAAAATCTCCTCCAGCCACCCATTGCCTAACTCTTGATGCAGCAACTGGGCCAAAGAGAACTCTTGCAACTGCGCCGTTATAAGGAATTGCAACTGGTCTTCCAGCGCTGACTACAAAGTTTTCAACTATTGAACTCTCATCACTTGCAGGAGCTAGGACAGAGATCTGATGTCCCTGATCAAGATAATGATAAGCAAGGTCTCTTATATGAGCTTGCACTCCACCTGGAACATCCCAGGCATAAGGCGAAATTAATCCGATTTTCATGCTCGCTCCACGAAATCGCTATCAATGAAGATGCGCTGTTGCATATGCCAGGAAGTTGGATTT